>DMIT01000205.1 GCA_003452275.1 Rhodospirillaceae bacterium
CGTATATTCCTGCGGCCGGTGAACTGAAAACAAAACCGACCCAGCATTCGGTCAAGGAATTGATGGCGGCGGGTATTCGCCCCGACATTCTTTTGTGTCGCGCAGACCGTCCTATTGACGAAGGCGAACGCAAGAAAATCAGCCTGTTCTGCAATATTCCGTTCGAACGGGTCATTCCTGCGCTCGACGTCAAATCCATTTATGAAGTGCCATTGACCTATCACGCCGAAGGTCTGGATACCGAGGTGTTAAACCGTTTTGGATTGCCGTCCGATACAAAACCCGACCTGTCAAAATGGGTTGATATTGTTGACCGTATCAAAAATCCCGAATGCGAAGTCAAAATTGCCATTGTCGGGAAATATACCGAACTGTCCGACAGTTACAAATCCCTGAACGAAGCCCTGATGCATGGCGGCATTGCCAATCGTGCCAAGGTTAAGCTGGAGTTTATCGAATCCGAAGTGTTCGAAAATAACGGTTCTGTTCAGGCGCTTGAGGATGTTCATGCCATTCTTGTTCCCGGCGGATTCGGCGTACGCGGAACCGAAGGTAAGATCAAGGCTGTCCAATTTGCCCGCGAACATAAAATTCCGTATTTCGGGATTTGTTTTGGCATGCAGATGGCGGTGATCGAATCCTGCCGTCATCTTCTGGGGCTTGAAAAGGCCAGCTCTACCGAATTCGGGGTAACCGATGAACCGGTTGTCGGTCTGATGACCGAATGGGTCAAGGGCAACGAAACTGTTGCGCGTACCAATGCGGGTGACCTCGGCGGTACAATGCGTCTTGGTGCTTATCCCGCCGCCCTTAAAAAAGGGTCGCATGTTGCTGACATCTACGGCAAACAACAAATCTCTGAACGTCACCGTCATCGCTATGAAGTGAACGCGGGCTATATCGATCGCCTCGAATCAAAAGGCGTTAGCTTCAGCGGTATGTCACCGGACGGAAAATTGCCGGAAATCGTTGAAATTCCAACTCATCCATGGTTCGTGGGGGTTCAATTCCACCCTGAACTCAAATCCAAACCGTTCGATCCGCACCCTTTATTTGTGTCTTTTGTAAAGGCGGCGATTGATAAAAGCCGTTTGGTTTAGAATGATTGCGTATGTGCTTGCAATTAGAAATCATATGTGGTAGCATAATATGAAAGTGGTACTGGATACGAATATTCTGGTGTCGGCCCTGATGAGTGGTGAAAATGCATGTCGCGCCGTGTTGCGTCTGGCTTTTGATGGTCAGATTGAACCTTTGGTCGGTAATGCGTTATTCGCCGAATACGAATCGGTGCTGAACAGGGATTATCTGTTTCAGGGATGCCCGTTTGATACGGATAAACGGAATATGTTTCTGGATGACCTGTTAAGCGTGTGTGCATGGACGGAAATTCATTACCTCTGGCGGCCCAATCTTCGCGACGAAGGCGACAACCATGTTCTGGAACTGGCGCTGGCGGGCGGGGCAAAGGCCGTGATTACCCAGAACCTCAAAGATTTAAGGGGCGGGGATTTGCGCGTACCGGAAATTGATATTCTCCATCCGCGTGAATTGCTTGTCCTCTCAAGGAGCATATCATGGCAACACTGACAATCCGTATCCCTGAAAATAAAGCCGACCGTCTGAAGGCTCTGGCCGAACAACGTGGTATCAGTGTCAACAAATTAATGGAAGAATTGGCCACCATGGCGATTGCCGAATTCGATGTTGAAACGCGTTTCCGCCTGCGTGCGGCGCGCGGGTCTGCGGCGCGCGGCTTGCGTTTTCTGGATGAATTGAACGCCCATTATGCCGGACGCGAATCCCCCGCGTCCGAAGCAGGGCTTCATGATTCGTCTTCGTCCGACTTCCGGCATAAGGAATAATATTTATCGGGGAATATCCTGATGGATTATCTTGCTCTTACGTGGGCGCTGGGCTAGATATAGAGGCATGAAAACAGTCAAAATCCAGAATATCGAAGTTGCCAATGACAAGCCGTTCGTGTTATTTGGTGGTCTGAATGTCCTTGAAAATTTGGACATTACCCTACGCGCGGTGGAGGTTTATAAAACCATCACTGATAAATATAAAATCCCTTACGTTTTTAAAGCCAGTTTCGACAAGGCCAACCGCTCCTCGGTCAAAAGCTATCGCGGCGCAGGCCTCGAAAAAGGTATGGACATTTTCCGCAAGGTCAAAGAGCAATTCGATAACGTACCGATCATTACCGACGTCCACGAAATTCATCAGTGCCAGCCAGTGGCGGATGTCGTAGATGTCATCCAGTTGCCGGCATTTCTGGCGCGCCAAACCGATCTGGTCGAAGCCATGGCCAAAACAGGTGCCGTGATTAACGCGAAGAAACCTCAATTTATGTCCCCGTACCAAGTTGGCAACATCATCGATAAATTTGAGGAATGCGGCAATAATCAGGTTATCTTGTGTGAACGCGGCCATTGCTTCGGTTACGACAACCTCGTTGTTGACCCTATGGCCTTCGGTGTGATGAAAGAAGTATCTGGTGGTGCGCCGATTATCTGCGACACTGTCCATGCATCGCAAATGCGTCTTCCGGGCAGCGAAGCCTCCGGCGGTCGCCGCGCGCTTGTGCCTGACCTGACCCGCGCTGTTCTTGCTATCGGCATCGCCGGTATCTTTATCGAAGCATATGATGATCCCGATCAAGCCAAATGTGACGGGCCATCCGCCTTACCTTTTGCCAAACTCGAACAATTTATTACCCAAGCCAAAGCCATTGACGACCTTATAAAGTCCATGGATTTGGTCAACATTGCGTAACAAAGAGAAAATATATGCACTCGGATAGGGCTGTATTACTAGAACCATCAGGAAAAATTCCTGATTTGAAAAAGATTTTTGCGGTAGCCGCGAGAGAGCTGCTGAATATGAATGGGGAATTGCCTCACGGTTCGCGCCAGAAATTTCTCTGGCATTTAGCCGAAGCAACTCAGGTGAAGATAAGTCTCTCGATAGCCGATAAGAATCCGCAACAACTGGCTTCTTTGCAAATGATTTTTACAAAATCTGTGGAGGGGCTTTTATCTATGAGGCATTCGTTGCCTGCCGGATACCATGAGCAATTTGATAGTCATATCTGCCAAATGGTGATGGCTGAGCTGGCACTAGCGCAAGAATATAGTCGCGCCCATAAACTCGGCCCCTTAAAGATACCTTCTGTCATCAATAGAACAAACGAACCAACTTAGGAGAAAAAACATGACTGCAATTATTGATATTTATGCCCGCCAGATTTTGGATAGCCGCGGCAATCCAACGGTAGAAGTTGATGTGACCCTTGAGAGCGGCGCAACTGGACGTTTTGCGGTGCCAAGCGGTGCATCGACCGGTGCGCACGAAGCCGTTGAATTACGTGATGATAATAAAAATTACTATGGCGGCAAAAGCGTTCAAAATGCCGTTGATAACGTCAATGGAGAAATTGCCGAAGAAATTTGCGGCATGGATGCCGAAGCTCAAACCGTCATCGACCGCTTGATGATTGAGCTGGATGGTACGGACAATAAAGGTCGTCTGGGGGCAAACGCCATTCTCGGTGTGTCCTTGGCAACCGCGCGCGCCATGGCCGAAGAACTTTCCCAACCTGTGTTCCGTTATGTCGGCGGGGTTCATGCGCATTTGCTGCCTGTTCCGATGATGAACATCATCAATGGCGGCAAACATGCAGACAATCCGGTTGATTTTCAGGAATTCATGATTATGCCCGTTTCTGCGCCGACCTTTGCAGAAGCAGTGCGTTACGGTTCCGAAATTTTCCATGCGCTCAAAAAAAATCTCTCTGCGGCTGGTATGAATACCAATGTGGGGGATGAAGGCGGGTTCGCGCCCGCCGTGAAATCTGCGTCCGAAGCTCTTGATTTTATTATGAAATCGATTGTATCCGCTGGTTATGTTCCGGGCGAAGATATTATGATTGCGTTGGATGTTGCCTCCACTGAATTCTTCAAAGACGGTAAATACCATCTGGAAGGCGAGGGCCGTACATTGACCACTGCTGAAATGATTGCTTATTACCAAGAGCTCTGCGCGAAATACCCGATCTGCTCGATTGAAGATGGTCTGGCCGAAGATGACTGGGACGGCTGGGTTGCGTTGAACAAAGCTCTCGGTGATAAGGTGCAGTTGGTGGGGGATGATTTGTTCGTGACCAATCCGAAACGCCTTGCCATGGGCATCGAGAAAAAAGCGGCCAATGCTATTCTTGTGAAGGTCAACCAGATCGGCACATTGTCCGAAACTCTGGAAGCCATTCAAATGGCGCAAAAAGCCGGTATGGGCGTCATTCTGTCCCACCGCTCCGGCGAGACCGAGGATTCAACCATTGCCGATCTGGCGGTGGCCACCAATGCCGGACAAATCAAAACCGGTTCGCTGTCGCGCTCTGACCGGATTGCAAAATACAACCAGTTGATCCGTATCGAAGAAGAATTGGGCCCCATTTCTGAATATGCGGGTACATCCATCCTGCGTGCAGCACCAGCAAAAGCAGTTGCGGCTGCCAAGAAAAATGCAGCTTAATTGAGGTTGAGTTTATAAATTTCGAAAACTCCCGCTTTTGGCGGGAGTTTTTTTATGGGTCAGAACATGTTAGGTTAGAACCATGAAATATCTGCGTGCCATATTTAAGGACGGATTTTTATTGCTGGCGGCTTTCTTTATTCTGTTGCCGACTGGTTTTAAATTATTGTGGGGGATGGAGGGGCAGGTTTTTGTGGCGCAGCCATTGGCAAATGACCCCCATTTTGACCACACGGTTTTATATATGGTCAGCCATACGATTGATGGCGCAACGGCGGTCATTTTGAATCGCCCATACCCGTTAGAAAAGAAAAACAGCATTCCGTCTTTTGTGGCACGCCGAAAAATTCCGGTTTTCTGGGGCGGGCCCGTTCAGGATGAAACGGCTATTTTTGTTCTGGAATGGCAACATAGTCAAAGTCCTAAAGTTATGTCTTTGGAGAGTATGCTTGCGCAAGATATTGATATATTAGATGAAATTGAAAAATCGCCTGACCGCTATCGCGTTCTGATCGGGTGTGCCCGATGGCAGGCATTGCAATACGAAATGGAGCGTATTTCTGATATATGGGTGTCAGGAATCAAAAATTCTATTATTTTTCCTGTCATTTTTTCTGCTCCTGCTTTAGATGGTCGTGATATCTGGTTGAAAGCATTGGAAGATTCTGATTTTTATAAGGGGAAGCCCATCAAAGGCAAAATAACCGCTTAAAAATTTTTTAAAAAACCGTTTTTCTCTGATTTACAAATCAAATGCTTTGATTCACACTGACGGAATGAGACAACTCCTCGAACATAATGATTTGGTTCGTAAAAACCTGCTGACTTTGGTCGGGTTGGGGTTGTGTTTCTATTTTTCATACCATTTGTTGCAAGGTGAGCGGAGCTATTTTCGCTTATTGAGCCTTGAACAAAACATCTTAGATATGAAAACGAAAAATGATAAATTAAAAACAGATCATGCCGCTTTAGAAACGCGAGTCTCTATGTTGCGAAGCGGTTCCATTGATAAAGACCTTCTCGAAGAACGCGCCCGAATCGTCCTTGGTTTCCGCAACCAAGGCGAAAAAGATATTATGGTTGGGAAATAGGCGCTTAAGCCTTCATATCATTAAATTCGGGATGGCGTTGTAACCATGACGCCGCATATCCGCAAATAGGCGTGACCTTTAAACTCTGTGCCTTTGCATTCTCCATTAATCCTTGCATCAATCTTCCAGCAGTCCCTTTGCCCCGTAATTCAGGCGGTGAAAAGACATAATTAATGGAGAGCGTGGTTCCATGCACGCGATAATCTGCATACGCCACATACCCGTCTTCGACGAGTTCATAGCGGGATTGATCTGTGTTGTTTGTGACAGTCATGCTTAATCATATACAACGTATTCGCCTTCGGGCAAGAGGATAAGGCCGTATTCATATGGATGAGTGACATATTGTCCTGTTTTTATTGTGTGTGAAAATCTTCGTAATCTTCGATCAGCCTGTATCCGAATATAGATGAAATGCTATTGAATTTCAGTGTGATGGGGCGTGAAGTTGGGAGTTGGTCGTAACGCTCTTTTTGAATGCAATATTCATTTTTCAGGAATATAATTTCAGGAACTGTCAGCAAAACACAGTAAGGCGTGAAGCTGCCGTTCTTTCCATGAGTGGTATGCTTGCTTAAATCTTTCGAAACTGTCAGTTGGATTTCCTTTTCTGTCCCAATAATTTGATTAAGCGTTTTTGGAAGACCCAAGCTGAGCGTTAAGTGAAACATAAAGAAAAAGAGTATCGCGAACAGAAGACACATAAAATAACGCATGCCGCCTTTGTATTTCCTGCGCATATGGATTTGGAAATTCGGATTTTTAAACAAAACGAATAGAATCCCCAAAGTGAGCATCCAAGTCGTCATTGTCGATATGCTCATCCATTCAGGTGACGGAACGAATAAATTATCAAACTGCCCGGTTTTAAAAAATTTAATTGGTAAGCCATAGAAAACCATAAACAGGACTAAAAAAATTGAGAAAGTGCCGATGACCCTTTTGAACGATGGGTTATGGCTGCCAAAGAAAGCTTTATAAATGCCTGAAAATTTTGGCAGATTCCCGTTTAAATATTGCCCTTGAATAATACCAGGATTAAAATTATCCCCTTGATGACACACCTCATCAAATATGATTTTTGCTGCTTGCTCAGGGCGAAGGCCTTTTTTCAAAAAAACATAATCTGGATTGCTATAATCATATTGAATGTTTTTGGTAAATTTAGGTCTATAGGCAGTCTTAAAATGATAGCGGTCAGACAAAATTTGATTGATGTCTCTGGTGTATTGTAACAGCACATCGTGATTTTTTGTTTTGTATAAAATAACTTCACGCTGATGCACGATTTCATCGTCATCAGTGCCATCGAAGTCATCTTCCATTTTAACGGCCTTTTTATATTTATAGCCACACAAAACGGAGATGCTCACAAAGGTGAGTGTAGTGATCAAAAGGCCAATGCTAAATCCGAATAATATAAGAAATGCTAGAAAGAGCCCGATAAAACCAAAAACCGTTGAAAGGGTTAAGTAGAGTAAACGCATGCTCATCCTGCTCAGAAAAAGGCTGTTATTGAATATGTTTAAGATACTTTTTATGTTGCAGGTTGTAAATTTGATTTATCAACAGGGTTTTTGGGTGCGAAAATGGGAAAATCCCTTGTAGAACAACATGTTGCACTGCACAAGATGGTAAATTAATGCTGGTATGACAGGGTAAAATCGTCTATTCAATCCTCATCATTTCAAAAACGAGGTTTTAACGTGTCTAAAGACAACACTAAAAAGTCTAATCTGAAATCTATCCCCCCGACTAATAGCAATCAAATGCCATCCGTTGAAGAGTTGAAAAAACTCTATCGCGACATGTTGCTGATCCGCCGTTTCGAAGAAAAAGCGGGGCAGTTGTACGGAATGGGGCTGATTGGTGGTTTCTGCCATCTCTATATCGGTGAAGAAGCCGTGGTGACAGGGGTGCAGTCGGTTCAGAAAAAACAGGATACGACGATTACCGCCTATCGTAACCATGGACATATGCTGGTGTCCGGTATTTCCGCAAACGAAGTCATGGCGGAACTGACGGGCCGCGAGGGCGGATGCTCGCGCGGCAAAGGCGGTTCGATGCATATGTTCTCTATCGAGAATGGTTTTTACGGCGGTCACGGTATTGTTGGCGCGCAGGTAGCCATCGGCACCGGTTTGGGTTTTGCCCATAAATATAAACAGGATGGCGGCGTTGCGATTGCCTATATGGGCGATGGCGCGGCGAATCAGGGGCAAGTCTATGAAAGTTTCAACATGGCGAAACTCTGGAACTTGCCGGTGCTTTATATCATCGAAAATAACCAATACAGCATGGGCACATCTGTTCCACGCCACGCAGCCGGCGAATTCTTCCGTCGCGGCGAAGGCTTCGGCATCAAAGGCGAACGCGTAGACGGTATGGATATTTTCGCGGTGCGTGAAGCGGCCTCCCGCGCGCTCGAAGACATCCGTTCCGGTAACGGCCCGTATGTGCTGGAGATTGTGACCTATCGTTATCGCGGTCACTCAATGTCCGACCCGCAGAAATATCGTTCCAAGGACGAGGTCGAAGAATATAAAGTCCGCGACCCGATCGAAGGCGTCAAAGCCGCTTTGCTCAAAGAATATAATGTCACCGAAGATGATCTGAAACCGATTGATAAAGAAATCAAAGACATCGTCGCGGAAGCCGCTCAATTCAGCCAAGATTCCCCGTTCCCTCAAGAAGCGGAATTGTGGACTGACGTTCTGAAGGAAGTTGTTTAAACGCGAAGCTACGAAGAAGCGAAGTTTTTATGAGCGTGATCAAAAAATATAATGATCTTCCGTCTGACTTAGATGGTTTGTCCAAACAGGTTGTCGATTGTATATTTCAGGTTCATCAAAAATTAGGCGCAGGTTATCTTGAAAAAATATATGAAGATTGCCTGTTGAAAAAATAAAAGGAAATTTAAATGTCTATTCAAATTTTAATGCCTGCCTTATCGCTGACAATGACCGAAGGAAATTTGGCGCGTTGGATTAAGAAAGAAGGCGATGTCGTCAAAGCTGGTCAAGTGATTGCTGAAATCGAAACCGACAAAGCAACCATATTGTGGACGGATGTGTTGAAGTAGTGGTTAGTGGAGGGTAAAATGACGGGATTAGTTGATAAAGCAAAATTTTATTTGGTAGTTAAGGCTATTGAACTAAGAAGTATATGGAGAAATGCTGTCGGGGTTTATAAAATGGCAACAGACGGCAAGGGATATCCTTGGAGTTTGAAAGAAATATGGAACTCTCAAGTAGGATTGACTTGTACTTTATTAAGAAATTCTGTTGAAGATTTGGTTCAAGACTATCCTCATATTCCTTCAAAATATATTCGTGGTTTATTATCGACACCGATGACATTCCAATATCTTGGAGGTAAGACGCCATTCAACGCTGTTGTTGATGATCCGGCTGCGCGCACAATGGGAAATGCTAAAATTGCAATTCGCAGAGAAGTGTATGACTTGGACAATATGATGAGAGAGAACCCAAATACTGATCTTTCGCGTAGCTTTTTTGCGCCTCAACTAAGAAAATAGTAAGGAAAAAACAATGTCTATTCAAATTTTAATGCCTGCCTTATCGCCGACAATGACCGAAGGAAATTTGGCGCGTTGGATTAAGAAAGAAGGCGATGTCGTCAAAGCTGGTCAAGTGATTGCTGAAATCGAAACCGACAAAGCAACGATGGAAGTCGAAGCGGTTGACGAAGGTATCATCGGTAAAATTCTGATTGCCGAAGGCACAAACGGCGTGGCGGTGAATACGCCAATCGCGATCTTGCTCGAAGAAGGTGAGACAGAAGTCTCTGCACCTGCGGCAGCAACAACAGATATTCCATGCATTCCGAATGCGGCGCCGGTTGCGACATCCACAACTGAAACAACCGTTGCCAATCAACCGGCTGGCAAAGAAGTCGCCAACCGAGATATTCTCTATGCGCAAGGTGTGGTGATTGAACCTCCCCCGTTTGACGAAGCAAAATTCATGGGCAATACCCAAGCCGTTCAAGTGCGTGAAGCATTGCGTATGGGTATGTCCGAAGAAATGCGTAAAGATAAAACGGTCTTCCTGCTGGGCGAAGAAGTTGCCGAATATAACGGTGCCTATAAAGTATCCCAAGGGATGCTGGATGAATTCGGCCCTGACCGCGTGATTGACAGCCCGATTACCGAGCATGCCTTTACGGGGCTTGGCGTGGGTGCGGCGATGGCTGGTCTGAAACCGATCATCGAATTTATGTCGATGGACTTCGCGATGCAGGCGATGGATCAAATCATCAATTCTGCTGCCAAGACATTATATATGGCTGGCGGTAAACTTGGTTGCCCGATTGTCTTCCGTGGGCAAAACGGCGCACCAGGTAAAGTGGGTGCCCAGCACTCGCAATGCTATGCCTCATGGTTTGCCCATGTCCCCGGCATGAAAGTCGTGGCCCCATGGTCGGGTGCGGATGCCAAAGGTTTGATGAAAGCCGCGATCCGTGACCCGAATCCGGTGATGATTTTAGAACATGAACTCATGTATGGCCAAGTGTTTGAAACTCCGGTTGATGATGAATTCGTCATTCCAATCGGACGTGCCAAAATCGAACGTGAAGGAACGGATGTGACCATCATCGCGTTCTCGATCATGGTCGGGAAAGCTCTGGAAGCTGCTAAAACTTTGGCAGAGCAGGGCATTAGCGCAGAGGTCATCAACCTCCGAACCATCCGCCCGCTGGATCGCCACACGATTATCGAGTCTGTAAAGAAAACAAACCGTGTCGTCACAACCGAAGAAGGTTGGCCATATGCGGGTATCGGTTCGGAAATCATCGCGCTTATTAACGAACATGCATTCGACTATCTGGATGCTCCTGTCGTTCGTGTTCACGCAGCTGACGTGCCTATTCCATACGCAACCAATCTGGAGAAATTGGCAACGCCTCAGGCAGAAGACATCGTCGCGGCGGCTAAAAAGGTTTGTTATCGCTAAGTATAACGCGAAGTGACGAAGGAACGAAGAATGATATTTGAATCATTAGAAGATTTTTATTCTGATACTAGAATTACTGTAAATCAGCTGAAAGAAAAAATGCAAAGTTACAAAAAGTTTATCGAAAGCGTTGTAAAAGGAATAGAATTCAAAGAATAATTTTAAAATTCTTCGTTACTTCGTAACTTCGCGTTACAAAAAAAGGAAACTAAAAAATGCCAGTTAATATTTTAATGCCAGCACTCTCCCCGACAATGACCGAAGGCACGCTTGCCAAATGGCTCAAAAAAGAGGGCGATATGGTCAAGGCAGGTGAAGTGATCGCCGAAATCGAAACTGACAAAGCGACGATGGAAGTTGAAGCCGTTGACGAAGGCAAATTGGCCAAGATTTTGATTTCAGGTGGTACTGCGAACGTGGCGGTTAACACTCCGATTGCGGTTTTGTTAGAAGATGGCGAGGATGCTTCTGCTCTTTCAGCTGCTCCAGTTCCCTCACCCCAACCCTCTCCCGAGGGGAGAGGGAGTCAAGTGGCTCAAGCAGAAAAACCTGCACAACAATCTACTCTTCACCCTCTACCTGCGGGAGAGGGACGGGGTGAGGGAAGTCGCGATCGCGTATTTGCGTCCCCACTGGCACGTCGTATCGCAGACCAAAAAGGTCTTGATCTGAAGTCCGTCAAAGGCACTGGCCCACATGGTCGTATCGTGAAATCGGATGTGGAGAATGCAAAAGCGGGGACGCCATCTGCTGCACCTAAATCTGTCCCGACATCTTCTGGCCCTGATGCCAAACAACTGGCTGATATGCTGGGTATGGAATATACAGAACTTCCAAACAACAATATCAAGAAAGTCACAGCACGCCGCCTGACCGAAGCGAAACAAACCATTCCGCACTTCTATCTGTCTGTTGATTGTGTGCTGGATAATCTGATGGCTGCCCGCGTTGCAATGAATGATGCGGCAGACGGGGCCTATAAACTTTCCGTCAATGACTTCATCATCAAAGCAAATGCGATGGCACTCAAAGCTTACCCGCCAGCCAATACGTCATGGACGGATGATGCTGTCCTTCAATATAAACATGCGGATATTTCGGTGGCGGTGGCCACACCAAACGGTTTGATTACGCCGATTATCAAAGCGGCTGAGACAAAATCCATCAGCGAAATTTCGACTGAAATGAAAGACCTTGCAAAACGCGCGAAAGAAGGAAAACTGAAACCGGTTGAATTCCAGGGTGGGACATTCTCTATCTCCAACCTCGGCATGTTCGGCGTCAGCAATTTCCAAGCGATCGTCAACCCACCGCAAAGCTGTATCATGGCGGTCGGTGCCGGTGAACAACGCGTTGTTGTTGAAAATGGCCAAATGGTTATTCGTACTGTGATGACGGTGACTCTGTCTACTGACCACCGTTCCGTTGACGGCGCAGTCGGTGCGGAATTCCTCCAACACTTCAAAAAATTCATCGAAAATCCGGTATTGATGTTGGCCTAATCCAATATTCGTCATTCCGGCGAAAGCCGGAATCTCCTCTAAAGTGACATCCCTGCTTTTGCAGGGATGACGAAGAAAGGGGTAAGACGTAAAGAGAGAAAATATGAACAAAAATTTCTACGTTTATATTTTAGCGAATAAAACCAATGACGTTATCTACACAGGCATAACATCAGACCTAGTCAAAAGAATTTGGGAACATAAAAATAAAGTTGTCGAAGGTTTTACCGAAAAATACAACGTAGACAGATTAGTGTATTTTGAGGTGCATAATAATGCTGAGGCAGCGATTAAACGAGAGAAAAATATAAAAGACTGGAAACGAGATTGGAAAGACCAGTTGATAGAAAAAGAAAACCCGAAATGGGAAGATTTATATGAAAGGATAATCTCTTAAGGGAGATTCCGGATTTCGCCGGAATGACGATTAGGAGAGAA
>DMIT01000200.1 GCA_003452275.1 Rhodospirillaceae bacterium
TACAGGTGTCGCAGGTGCCTTTGTGGCAGCGGTGCCCAAAAGGCCATCGAATGCATCCTGAAACACGTTGATTGGCTGATGACCGACGATGATTTTGGCACCGTCATTGATGATAAAGGTCGGGGTAGACTGGATTTTGAATTTTTCAGTTCCGGCTTTCATATCGCCAACAATACGGTTTTCAAGGTCTTTGTTTGCCAAGCAAGAGTCGATTTTATCATCAGACATACCGGCCAGTTTGGCATTTTGTTTGAGCGGGGTCAGGTAATCCGACTGATACGCCCATTTATCCTGTTCGGAGAAGAGTAACCCCTGAAACGCGACAAATTTATCGTCCGGCATACAACGCAAAATTTTGGAGGCATCAAGAGCAGGTTTATTCAATGGAAATTCCTTGAAGATAAACTGGACTTTGCCGGTATCAATATAGTTTGCTCTGATGGTCGGGAAGTCATCTTTGTGGAAGGAACTGCAATGACCGCAGGTCAGGGACGAATATTCGACAACTTTAATCGGTGCGGCATCGCTTCCCAGTTTGCGGACAGTCATCATGGCTTCGACCGCCGGGTCAGATGATTTTTCCGATGCGGGAATGGTTGGTTCTGCGGCCGGCGGCAAATTCAATGTTTTGGTTTCGACAACAAGAGGTGTGGACGGTTCAACCGGCGTTGTGGTCGCGGTATCCGGCGTTGACGTCGGGGCAGTTCCTTCGGTGGACACAATCGGAACGGGGCTTGTGCCTTCTTCAGATTTTGGTGAAAGGAAGAAATAAGCGGCACCGGCCAAAACAGCCAGTAAAAGCAGCAGGACGATCAGTTTCGAGTTACCGTTAGATGAGTCTTTCATTTTTTTAACCTCTTAAAATCCTACAATTCTGCAGGAATATTGTTGTCATAAATTAAAGCCAAATAGTGTCACGTTCTGGCACGTGCATACAGATAGGGCGCATTCATATTGGTTTCAAAGGAATAGGTTCAAAATGCCCCGTATCACTCGGAAATACAAACAAAATCGTTGCTTTTCGCTGCTTATCCACACCGAGAATGCTGTTTTTATGGCTAATTAAGGGGAAAAGGTAAAATTTTTGAAGTTTTATTTCAAAAGAATGATGTCCACCTTATCGGGTGGAACGGAATTGCCTTCGCTGGGCAGGGCCCTGACATCAATGCGGGACGTGTCGATGTGAAGGTCTTTGAGATAATCGCGAACCGCAAGAGAGCGCAGCAATGAAATGCGTCTGGCCGAGGCTTCGGTTTTATCGGGAGCCGTGGCAAAGGAGATGATCTGGATGCGCGAGGTTTTATCCTTCTGGATTTCAGGCAAGATCAGCGTTTTGATCTGGCCTTTCATTTTATCGGAAAGCGTCAGTTGGTTACCGGCAAAGACCAGTGTTTTGTCCGATATTTTAAGCGGCGTGGATTTTTTTGTTTCGGTGCCCGGTTTGACGGTTTTGATATCTGTCTCTGCCAGTTGTTCTTTGATCTTGGTTTCGTCGGATTCCATCTGGCGTTCCAATGCCGCATCCATCATGCGCAATCCGGGAGTTGGTTTTTCGATAGCCTGTGTCGTGTCGGTCGTTGGCGGCAAGCTGGGCAGCGGGGAGCCAGAAAGCGGCGGCAGAATATTTTTCTCTACCTTGATCGGTGGAACAGCCGGCATGGATTGCGGGGCTTTGGGTTTATAGGCATTGGGGTTAGGCGGAATTATTTTGGTGGCTTCGATGGTGACGGTTTTTGGGGCAGCGGTAGGCGTGGGGACGGGAATAGCTGCGGCAGTTTTCTTCTTTTCCGTTTTTTCTTTTTTGGGAGCGTCTTTTTTCTTATCGGGTTTTTTCGGCTCTTCTTTTTTGGGCTCTTTTTTTACAAGTGGAGGTTTACTGGTTTTGACCGATGGCGAATATTCATCATCGGGTAAAGGAAGTAACGGGCCATCAGGGGAATCTACGGGCCCGTCAGGCGTGGTCATCGATGCATTACGTTCTGTCAGGACGTGGAAATTTTGCGTCGGGTGGTTCAGCAAATCTTCGGCATTCGGCGCGGTTAAAGGGGCAGGGGGCAGAGAAGGACTCGTTACCTCGACATTCTTGCTCGGGGCTTGACGAGGGGCAAGACGGTTGGTGGTCGGCGGCATCAGGTCGGCACCGAACATCGGCGGGGGCTGATAGCCTTTCAGGTCTTCCAGTGCCGAGCGGTCAACCGTCACTGTCGGCTGGTCATTCTCATACCCTTGTTGCATTTGAGCGCGGGCAGAGGTCGGGGAGATCATCCCGACGCCCAGTAACAGCAGAACAAGAGACGCTTTTTTAAACATGCTATTTCAAGCTTTCCTGAATGATTTTTTTCAAATCCTGATGGATTCCCATGTTGGTGGCAAGGATGGATTCGGCATAGACGGGGTTGTTATCCCCCATCAGACTCACGATCTGACCGCCGGCTTCTTTTACAATTAACGAACCCGCGGCAACATCCCATGGTTTCAGGCCGTTTTCCCAGAACCCTTCGAAACGTCCCGCAGCCACATAGCACAGGTCAAGTGCAGCCGCACCCATGCGGCGGAATCCGCTGGTATGGCCGGTCAGCGCATTGATATTTTTGAGGAAGCGGCTTTGTTCCGGTTTGCCTTTGGAGGCAGCGTCACCGCCGGCGATAACTGAAACTTGCAACNNGTCACCGCCGGCGATAACCGACACCTGCAATTCTTTACGGGCCGACACGCGGAGGCGGCGTTTATCAAGCCATGCACCGGTTCCTTTTTCCGCATAGAAAGTTTCGTTTTTAATCGGGTCGTGGACAAGGCCCGCGATGATCTCACGCCCTTGATCGGTAATGCGTTCCAGCCCGATAGAGATATTGAAATGCGGAATGCCATGCAGGAAATTGGTCGTGCCGTCCAGCGGGTCAACGATAAAACGGAATTCTTCGTTGCCTTTGATATTTTCGCCTTTTACTTCGCCGCGTTCTTCCATCAGGAAGCCGAAAGACGGGCGGGATTTATGCAGATCCTGATAAATGATTTCTTCGGCGCGCAGGTCGGCAGCAGATACGAAATTAGCGGGCCCTTTGCGGGATACTTGCAGGTTTTCGACTTCGCCAAAATCGCGCAACAGTGATTTTGCCGCTTTTTCAGCAGCACGAAGCATAACGGTAATGGTAGCAGATGGCGCAGACATTTTGATTCCTGTCATTCATACAAAGGGTTATTTACGATGATATTTCCGTCCCGCTTATTTTTTGAGACGTTCTTTCTTTAATACGCTTTGCCCCAATTTTTCAAGACAATTCCGAATGTCTTCGTCTTCAATTTGCGACAGGTCGGCTTTTAAACCGTCCAGATCCTCTTGCGCCAGCGGGGC
>DMIT01000231.1:0-3384 GCA_003452275.1 Rhodospirillaceae bacterium
AAAGCTGGCTTAACCTCTGCCCAGCCACGGGTTTTTAAACCGCAGTCAGGGTTCACCCAGATTTGAGCAGGATCAAGAACGGTCGATGCCTTTTCCAGCAATCCAACCATTTCTTCAACCGTTGGAATACGCGGCGAATGGATATCATAAACACCGGGGCCAATTTCATTCGGATATTCGAATTCGATAAAGGCTTCGAGCAATTCCATTTGTGAACGCGATGTTTCAATAGAAATAGAGTCTGCATCAAGCGCCGCAATCGACCCGATAATATCATTAAATTCTGAATAACACATATGGGTATGGATTTGCGTCTCATCTTTGACCCCCGATGCGGAGAGACGGAAACTATCGACCGCCCATTTCAGATACGCATCCCAGTCGGCGCGATGCAATGGCAATCCTTCGCGAATGGCGGGTTCGTCAATCTGGATGATTTTGATACCTGCGTCTTCCAGATCAATCACTTCATCACGGAGGGCCAGAGCAATCTGCTTACAGGTTTCTGATCGGGGTTGGTCATCGCGTACGAATGACCAGAATAACATCGTAATCGGCCCTGTCAGCATTCCCTTCATCGGTCTGGAGGTCAGAGATTGAGCATAAGCCGACCATGAAACCGTCATGGGCACAGGGCGCGACACATCACCAAAGATAATCGGCGGTTTGACGCAACGTGAACCGTAAGATTGCACCCATCCGTTTTGCGAGAAGGTATATCCTTTTAATTGTTCACCGAAATATTCAACCATATCATTGCGTTCAGGTTCGCCATGCACAGGGACATCGAGTCCGATTTCATCCTGAAATTTCACAACTTCCTGAATTTCACGTTTCATCGCCGCGTCATATCCTTGCATATCCAGCGTTCCTTTTTTAAAGGCGGCGCGGGCTTCACGAATATTTTTTGTTTGCGGGAATGACCCGATAGTCGTGGTCGGGAATAAAGGCAAGCCCAAGGATTCTTGTTGCACAGGACGACGGTCAATAAATGGTGATGTCCGTTCGAACATATCAGACGTCAATGCCGCCATACGTGATTTAACCGCAGGGTCATGAATACGCGGCGAGGTTTTACGGTCATTGACCACGGCATCACTTTCAGCCAGCGCATTGCCGGCATCATCGCCATTCGCCAGACGGGTCAAGTTGACAACTTCGTCCAATTTCTGTTTGGCAAAGGCCATCCATGATTTCAGTTGTGCATCCATGCGGGTTTCAAACGCCAGATCAATCGGCGAATGCAGCAAAGAACAGCTCGGCGCAATCCATACGCGATGAGTTCCCAACATATCAACGGCCAGCTTTGCCTGTTCCAAAGACGCCCGCAAATCGTTTTTCCAGATATTGCGACCATCGATAAGACCAAGGGACAAGATTTTATCACCCTGAATTTTTGGCAAAACACCCTTCAACTGCCCCGCCCCGCGACGCAGATCAATATGCAACGCATCGGTTTTAAGAGATACGGCTAGATCTTCATTCGCCGACAATTTCTCGAAATAGGTAGCCAGACAAATTTTAATACCGCATCCGGACAATGCGTCATAGGCCTGACTCAATGCCTCTGCCTGCTCCGCTGTGATATCCAGCGCCAGAATAGGTTCGTCAATCTGCACCCATTCAATCCCCTGCTCGGCGAGCGTGGATAAAATCTGGCGATAAGTGGATAACAGTTTTGGCAGCAACAAAAATGGATTTGCCCCGTCTTTTGATTTTCCGAGAGACAAATAGGTAACGGGGCCAACTAATACGGGGCGCGGAATCAGGCCCAGCGCTTTGGCTTCGATCACCTCGTCAAATAATTTGGTGGTGGCAATTTTAAAACTGGTCTCTTTTGAAAATTCAGGAACGATATAGTGATAATTCGTGTCAAACCATTTGGTCATTTCCATGGCGGGCGTTGTTGCATTTCCGCGGGCCATCGAAAAATAGGTCTGCATATCGACAGTGTCGGCAGTCCAGTTATAACGTGGTGGAACAGCCCCCAATAAAGAGGTCATATCCAGCATTTGGTCATAGAATGAAAAATCATTTACGGGGATATGTTGAATACCGGCATCACGCTGCATAAACCAATGGTGGCGACGAATATCGGCACCTGTTTGCAATAATTCGGTTTCGGTCGTTTCGCCTTTCCAGAAACTTTCTATTGCAAATTTTAATTCACGTTTAGCGCCGATACGTGGAAATCCAAGATTTGTAGCAAGTACCATAATATCTAATCCTTATATTTTTCCTAGTTTTTGAAATGCAGAAAGAATGAGGTCTGCGCGATTAAGCGTATAAAAATGTAAATGCGAAACATTAAGATTCGTTAAATCATCAATTTGTGACGCCAATAAATCAATAGCTGTCTGTTGCGGGTCGGAAGATTGTAAAAAACGCTCCTCAATCGCCGAAGGAATGCTTGCCCCGCATTTGACCGCGAACATTTTGGCCCGCGCAAAGTCAGCAATCGGTAACAAACCCGGAACAATCGGCGTTTCAATGCCTGCCTCTTGCACCTGTTCCAGAAACCCCGTGTAAATATCGGTGCCAAAGAAAAATTGGGTAATGGCCCGTTTGGAACCGGCCCCGCATTTTAATTTAAGAGCCCGTATATCAGCCGCCATATCCGGCGCGTCCGGATGTTTTTCGGGGTACGCCCCGACGGAGACATCAAATGGACGGGTCGCTAACAATGCTTCAACAAAATCACTTGTAAACTGGAAATAATCATCATGGTTATAATCACCTGCATTCACGCCATCCGGAATGTCGCCGCGCAACGCAACGAGATGACGGATACCATCCTCCCATAATGTTTCGGCATATTCCAATAAATCGACTTTTGGGGTGCCAAAGTAACTGATATGCGCCCCGACGGTGTAACCCAATTCATCCTTTAAACGTTTGGCAGCTTCGAAGGTTCCTGCTTTTGTCGATCCCCCCGCCCCGCAAGTGACCGTTACAAAATCAGGGGTCAAGCGCTGCAAATCGGTCGCAGAGGCCATGAGAATCTCGGCAGCGGCGGGAGTTTTGGGTGGGAAAAATTCGAAAGAAAGAGTGGGGCGAGTGGACATGTTCGATTATTATACCATTCATTGCGGAAAGTAGAAAATTGATTTAAATTCATTTAGTTATGTCCAACATAGGCTATAAATCATAATATTCAGATAAGATTGAAACATATTCGGGAGTTTTTTTATTTTTTACACAAAATACGAAAACCTTTGATTTATGAAGCCGTTATACTTAAAAGACTAAAAAGCCACCTCAGATTAGTAAAGGTTATATTATGCACCATCCCGCAGCAGCCAGTTCCGAGACCCATGACCGCATCCTTATCCTCGATTTCGGGTCACAATTCACTCAACTGATTGCCCGCCGTGTCCGCGAAGC
>DMIT01000231.1:3437-3892 GCA_003452275.1 Rhodospirillaceae bacterium
TCAGTGACCGAGGAAAATTCCCCGCGCGCCCCGCAATATGTTTTCACCATGGGGGTGCCGGTGCTGGGGATTTGTTACGGTCAGCAAACCATGTGCCAGCAATTGGGCGGCTTGGTCGAAGGATCGGATCATAAAGAATTCGGGCGCGGGGCCGTGACCGTCGCCGATAGCTGCCAATTATTCGAGGGCGTGTGGGAAAAAGGAAGCGTCAACGAAGTCTGGATGTCACATGGTGACCGCGTCACACAAATTCCTGCCGGTTTTAAAATCGTCGGCACATCGAGCGGCGCGCCGTGTTGCGCCGTGGCGGATGACACCCGTAAATTTTATGGTGTTCAGTTCCATCCCGAAGTGATGCATACCCCTGATGGCGCAAAATTGCTGCATAACTTCATCAAAAATGTCGCCGGATGCAAAGCGGACTGGACAATGAATGCGTTCCGTCAGGAAAGCAT
>DMIT01000060.1 GCA_003452275.1 Rhodospirillaceae bacterium
GTTTAGCAGAAATCGTTATGGCTTAGATCTTGGCTGCGGATCTTCTTTTGCGCCGGGGAAAAGTTTATCATAGACTTTGCTTTCTTTAAGCTTGGCGACGAAAGCATCCCTGTCCTGTGCCTTCACATTCACGGCATTGACGTTACAACTTTGCATGGCGCTCACGGTCTGGGCTTCGGTGACGATGAGATTATCGGTGGGGTTCTTGCTGAATATCTTGGCAAAAGTTGATCCATAGCATTTGCAAAACGCGTCATAATCTTCGCCGCGTTTGGAAGGGGCCCAGCTGGTACATTCGGTATAAACCTTTCCTGCCATGGCCGGGGCGTTCGGGCATTTGCGGCGTGCCGTATCGCGTAGCCAGTAAGCGGGGGCTTTGTCGCCCCGAGTACGGCGTAGTTCCAGAAAAGTCATGCCAACGCAGTCACAATCATATCGTGTATTGCTAAGATCATAGGCCTTGCATTCATCGGAAACAGTCAAGGCTTCGTCCAATTGTTCATCGGTATAGATTTTGATTTTTTTCTGTTGTCCCACCTGTCCGCGCACCAATTCATTATCGGCAAAAGACGCAACAGGGGCCAGAAGCACCAACAGGAAGATACAAAGGATGAACTGTTTCATCCTTATAGTATGCCCCATCATGTTATAAAATTCACGCAAAACTATAGAAAGAGCTATAGAATATTTTCTTTCAGCTTTTCAGACATATAGGAAATAATTTCGGCGGCTAGATGCGGTTTTTTAAGTGCAAAGGCAATCTGGGCCTTTACAAAGCCGATTTCAGACCCGCAATCCAGACGTTCACCTTCGAAAACATACCCATAGAATGGTTGGTCATTGATGAGTTTGGCCATGGCATCGGTCAACTGGATTTCACCTCCAGCCCCTGTTTCATGTTGATCCAGATATGCAAAAATTTCGGGTTGCAGAATATAGCGTCCAAATATCGTCATATTGGATGGGGCTACATCCGGTGCCGGTTTTTCGACCAGACCCGCGACATTCAAAATATTTCCGTCTCGTCCCGCCAGTTTGAATACACCGTATTTCGAAGTCTCTTCCATCGGGACTTCGCAGGACGCAATGATATTGCCGCCAGTTGTATGATAAGCCGCCATCATCTGGGTCAAGCAGGATGTTGGGCCTAAAACCGTATCATCGGCCAGAATGACTGCAAATGGTTCATCCCCCACCAAATGTTTGGCACACCAGACTGCATGACCCAACCCTAACGGCTGAGCCTGTTTAACGGCTTTCAAAGCCGAGGAAGGCAAATCGACCTGATTGATTTTGGCAATCTGATCCAGTTTTTTGCGTTTATGCAGGGTATCCATCAGGAGCGGCGCATCCTGAAAATGTTGCATGAGGGCTTCTTTACCATCATTGGTGACGAAAATAAATTCTTCGATGCCTGCTTCACGCGCTTCCTCGACCGCCATCTGGATCAAAGGGCGGTCAACAATGGTCAGCATCTCTTTCGGCATGACTTTGGTCGCAGGAAGCAAACGCGTACCGAGACCGGCAACGGGGAAGACAGCTTTTTTGACAGGCTTATGCAGGTTTTTCATTTTCATCAACTCGTTTTTTGTGCGTTGCACTCTTGCATGAAAGCCATATGTGGCATTTTTAGGCGGGATTGTCCAGTTTGTCCCTTCATTTGCCTAAATATTCGGACTGCGTTTGGGGTAACCTTTTAATGTTTCCGGCGCGATGCAGCGTAACAATTCCCGTATTTCCTGTCGGGCGGACACGGCGGATAAGGTCATATGATGGTCGGGTGCCTCTTTTAAATCGAGTAAAGTCATGCCTTTGAGAAATAATTCCCTGAAAATAACACGTTCGCCAAAGCCCGGGGCCAGCCGGAAGTTGTATTGATCCGCTATGATTTGTAATAATGCGCCGACCTCGCGTTTATTGCGGGCATCAAGTGATGACAGGCGGTTGCGCATGACGATCCAGTCAATGGTTCCACCATCGCGGGTTTGACGAATGTCCTTTTGCTGCTGAACCATGCGCGTATAAACGGACGGGCCTTTGATTTCCTGCGTATCGGACGAAATTCTGGCCAATACATCCAGATCGACAAAGGAATCATTCATCGGCGTAATCAGTGTATCGGCATAAGAATGGGCCAGTTGCCCAAGAAAAGTGTCGGAGCCCGGCGTGTCGATCACAATGAAATCTGTTTGCGCGTTTAATTCTTCAAACGCCATCAGCAGAAAATCGCGATCCTGTTCTTCCTGTTCGACCAACGTATCGGCCTTGCTGCGCTCAATCGGGAAGTGAAGCGGGGTTGGCAGGGCAAGCCGTTGTTTGGTGCTATATTCAAACCTGTTCGCCATATAATGCGAAAAAGTTCCCTGACGGGCATCCAGATCAATCGAGCCGACATGATATCCCAGTCGCAAAAGTCCGATAGCCACATGCATCGCGGTGGTTGATTTCCCCGATCCGCCTTTTTCATTTCCCAGAACGATAATATGTGCGTGTTGCGCCATTTAAAATGCAAATCATCTCAATTTTAACCATTTAAGCACGAACAACCAAAGACAGAAAGAGGAGAATTTGCTAGATTCGTGAAAATCAGAGGAGAAAAAATGGACAATCCAGACCCCCAGAACGATCAAATTCAAAAACTGATCCGCAAAATAACCCGTCTGGCGGCGGTTGGTTTTCTGGTCAGCGGTCTTTTTATTCTGGTCATGGGGCATAATATCATTTTAGGGGCTATATTAGCGTTGATCGGCCTGACTGACCTTGTTTTTATCCCTCGTATCCTTGAAACCATCATCATGGCACAATTCAAACACAGAAATGATAAAGGGTAAAAACGTGTTACAGACTATTCCTGAAAAATTGGTATTATTGCGTGCTGACATGAAACGGCATGGCATTGACTGCCTGCTGGTTCCACATAATGATGAATTCGGCAGCGAATATTGCCCGCCCCATGCCGAACATCTGATGTGGATCACAGGCTTTACAGGGTCTGCCGGTGCCGCCGCGATTTTACAGGATCGGGCCATGGTCATGACCGACGGGCGCTATACCATCCAGCTGAAAGATCAGGTGGATAGCAGTTTATTCGAATTATGCGACATGAGCGCATTGCCGATGGGGGAATGGGTTGCTTTGCAATGTCCCCCGCAATCCGTTGTCGGTTACGACCCGCAACTTTATACCAAACAACAGATCGATAGTTTGTCGGACAAAATCAAAGAAAAACATATTATCCTGAAAGCCCTTGACGAGAATTTGATCGCTAAAATCTGGATGGATCGTCCGGATTCCCCCGTCGGTCTGGTCGAATTATTTCCCGATGACGTTGCAGGGGCCTCTTCCCGCGATAAAAGGCAGGCTATTGCCCAGACACTCAGCGATGAAAAAATCGATGCCTGCGTTATCACTGTGTCCGATTCCATCTGCTGGTTGCTCAATGTCCGTGGTAGCGATATTGATTTTAATCCGCTGGTTTTGTCCTATGCTATTTTGCACAGCGACGCCACGGTGGACTGGTTCGTGCAGCCGCAGAAAATTCCGTCCGCGCTACAATCTGCCTTAAGTGATGAGATACGCCTTCATCCCATTGAAACATTCGCCGATGCCGTCCGCGGCTTAAAAGCTGTCATTCAATATGATCCTGCACGATCATCGATCTGGGTTTATAATTTGCTGGTCGCAGCAGGGGCCACCATTATCATGGGCAAAGACCCGTGTATTCTGCCCAAGGCCTGTAAGACCGAGCCCGAACAACTGGCGATCAAGCAGGCCCATATCCGCGATGGTGTGGCCCTGACACGGTTCTTATTCTGGTTCGAAGCCCAGGATTTAACCGATGGACATGTGACCGAATTGCTGGTGGAGGAAAAGCTGGAAGAATTCCGGCGCGCCGACCGCACCTATCGCGGCCCCAGTTTTTCAACCATTGCCGGATGGGCGGATCACGGAGCCATCGTACATTATCATGCCACACCCGAGAGCAATTACGTGATTGGCGGGGATAATTTCCTGTTGCTGGATAGTGGGGGGCAATATGAATATGGAACAACCGATGTGACGCGTACCATTGTCGCGGGTGATGTCACCCCCGAGATGAAAGACCGCTTTACCCGCGTGCTGAAAGGGCATATCGCTTTGGCAAGCGCCAGATTCACACCGGAGACAACCGGTGCCGCGTTGGATAATCTGGCGCGCCAACCCTTGATTGATGAAGGGCTGAATTTCAGTCACGGCACAGGTCACGGGGTTGGTTGTTTCCTGTCGGTTCACGAAGAATCCACTGGCATTTCGCCGCGCTCGCAATCGCCTTTCCGCCCCGGCATGTTAGTGTCGAACGAACCCGGTTATTATCTGGAAGGGGCCTTTGGTATCCGTCATGAAAACCTGATCCTGTGTCATGAGGACGCGCAAAGCGGTAAATATTATTTTGAAACCATCACCTGCGTTCCTTTTGATCTACGCGGTATTGACTGGACCCTGATGACGGATCGTGAAAAGCAATGGCTGGATGATTATCACCAATCTGTAGTGGATACGCTTGCGCCATTTCTGGATGAAATTGAACTGCAATGGTTACGCAACACTTTGTTCCCCGAACCGCAACGCGAGGAAACCGACGAGGATGTCGCTTTTGGTTATAGTGCCTATGATTAGGGCTATCATTTTGGCGGGGTTGATTTGGGCATAATCAAACCGCAGGATACAATGGCTTTTAATCCTTCATCGACTGTCATATTGACGCGTTTGATCTCATGCTCCGGCGACAGGATCAGGAATCCTGATGTCGGATTGGGGGTCGTCGGCACAAAGACATTGTAATAGGTTTCGCCTAGGGCATCCTTGAATTCCCCCTCGGTTTTTCCGGCCAGAAACCCGACAACCCAACTGCCGTCACGCGGGAATTGCACCATCACCACTTCGCGGAAAGCCTGCGCCTGTTTGCCCATCAACATTTCAAACACTTGCTTTAAAGCATTATAAACCGTTTTGACCAACGGCAACCGTTCAAGGATATAATCAAAGGCGCGTAACATCAACGCGCCGATAAAATTGCGCGCAAACCATCCGACCAGAATAAAGAAACCGACCGCCGCAATAATCCCCAAGCCGGGAATGGAATCTTCGCCCATCAGATGGATGGGCAGGATATGACCGACCGTTTCATCCACCCATATCAGAATAGACCACACAATATAAAGCGATAACGCCACAGGCGCCGTCACCAATATCCCCGTCAAAAAACAGGTGCGGATATAGGAAAAAACGCGCGATTCGGCTTTTTTCGGGGGGAGAGTTTGATTCTGATTTTGTTCCATACGGAAACCTAGCAGACGGATCATACGGAATCTAGCGGGAAAAATAGGCATTCAGGTTGCTTCTCCCCTTGATTTTTAACTTTGTTTGCGGTTAATTACCGCAACTAACCACCCTCACAGAATGCGCCTGTAGCTCAGTTGGTTAGAGCAAGCCGCTCATAACGGCTTGGTCGTGGGTTCGAGTCCCTCCGGGCGCACCATCTTTTGATAACATACTGATATGTTTATAACTTATTGATTTTAAAAGATATTTATTCCGCGCGTAACACAAAACTGTTACACACGGAGTATGGAAGACTTGGCAAAGTTCCCCGGATTAAAAAGAAGAAAAGACACGTTTTACGTCCGCGTAAGAGTGCCTAAAGATTTGCTGTCTTTGTATGCCCCAACGAAAGAAATCACGAAATCTTTAAACACGAAAAGCTACAGTGATGCTGTGCTGAAATATAAATCAGAATATGCGTCCATTCATGCCGATTTCGAAATCAAGCGTAAGTCGGCAAAGAATGGAAAGCCTCCAACTGATATGCTTCAAGAGTTGAGTGATGAAACCCTCATTAGTTTTGCTCAGGATTGGTGTGAAACCGCATGGGACAAGGCAGTAACTAACCATGCGTCACAAAAATCATCTTATTCGAAAGAAGAGCATGACGAGATAAGAAGTAATCTTTTCATGGAAACACTTCAAGCAAGCGATGAAGTTAAGAATATTGGCAACCCCTATAATGGTTCCTCTCAATGGTCTGGCTCAGTGATTGCGGATGAGATACTGAAGCATAAGAACATTACTTGTAATAAGGGAACAGAGCGATATTCCTTCTTTCGCCTTCTATGTAGTCAGGCTCATTTGGAATATACGACCCGCCATCTGAACTTTTGGGATGGTGCGAAGCATAAGCCTACATCCCCGATGTTTATAAAAGGTAAGGCGCAACAATATCATACAATTCCTGTTATGCACGGCCATGGCGCAATAAAGCCGATTACAATCGCAAAACTATATGAAGAGCATATGAATAACCCTTCGGCAGAAAAGGGTGACTCAGCTCGAAAAAATTACATCATTCCAATGCGTATTTTGATGCACGTTGTTGGCAAAAATAAAAATGCCCATGAGATTACAAGAGAAGATTGTAAGAAGGCTCGTGAGTTGATGATGGGGCTGCCGAGCAATTATAAAAAGAAATTAGGCGATGTTGATATTCCCACGGCTATTAAAAAGGGTAAAGAGCAAGGACTCGAATTAGCGACAGTTGGAACTGTGAATGGGTATTTGCAGAAAATGAGTTCTGTTCTGAATTTTGGTCTTGTTGAGGGCTATATTTACAAAAATCCTGCCATCGACCTTCAGCTTAAAGATAAGCAATCTGCAAAGGACAAGAGACACCCATTTAGTACGAAGGTGTTAAATGTAATCTTTTCTTCCGGTGTGTATTCGGAGTCTGATATTTCGATTTATAAAAATTATCAACCGCCTGCTAAATTAAAGAAGGCAGAACGTGCACATTACTCACGATTTTGGGTGCCGTTGATTGCCTTGTATTCCGGCATGCGTTTAAACGAGATATGCCAGCTCAATGTGTCGGATATTCAGTATAAGAATGGCATCGCGGTTTTGAATGTGCGAACTGAATTTGATGAGGAAGACGGTGTTGCCAACTCAGAACTAAAGAAACTCAAAACTGAGCAAAGCAATCGTATTGTGCCGGTTCATCCTATGCTCAAGAAAATCGGTTTATTGGAATATGTGGAAAGTGTCAAAAAAGCTGGTGTATTTAAACTCTTTCCAGATGTGAAGGTCGCCACTACTGGATATCATTCGGGAAACTTCTCTAAATATTTCTCACGGCATCTAAAGGCTATTGGTGTGAAGACAGATAAGACAAGTTTTCACAGCTTCCGACACAATTTCCGGGATGCTGAACGTGAGGCCGAAATGCCTGAGCATATTTCTCAGCAGTTAGGTGGTTGGACAACTGGAAAGACAGATGCAAACTACGGAAGTGGCGTAAAAATAGAAACTTTATCCAAATGGATGGATAAGATTGATTATCCAGAGGTCGCTTTGGATAAGCTATAGTAATTAGATGTCCATGGAGGGACAAATATGCCTTTGGTGATAAATAATGACTTGATGGTGAAGTTGTGCACCAAAGCTGGAAACTCTACTGATAACAAGGGGGGATTTCCTAAACAAACTGCTGTGGAGTTTAGCCGCGTGGTGGACCAATACGATTATAGAGGTGGTAAGATTGTTGTATTGCGCCCTATAATTGACAAGTTGGTTTTGGATTATAATTTTGATGACTGCAAATCCAAGAAAAAGCTGATTGACGACATTGTGGTTGATACTGCTAAAAAGCTTTTTGGCTCTAAGAATAACCAATACAAAGGATTTGAGGTACTTGCTCCAAGTTACTTATTGCTCAGACGCTTGAATAAAACCCATAAATTCAATTTTTTCCTTCGACATCAAAAATCCGACAGCAAAGTTGCTATTCAACTGCAAGGCTGGGGAAAGGGGCGTTTCTTCCGCTGTGAGTTTAATCCAGACAAGTTACAAAAATCAGGGATGGACGATTTAAAGTCATTATTGGATGCTTTATTCAAGAACGATATTTATCCCATCACTTATCAGAATATATTCGATAATCCCAAGGGTATTAATAGAATTGATATTGCTGTTGATATGCTTGGGGTTGATGCTTGCGATTTAGAAGGACGTTATTTGTTTAAAAACAAGGCCCTTAAAGGGCATGTATATGAAAGCCCCAATGGCCGTTTAGAAACCTTTTATTTTGTATTGCCTGATAGTGATAAAGGAAGGTGTTAT
This sequence comes from Rhodospirillaceae bacterium, assembly GCA_003452275.1. Classification (GTDB taxonomy): domain Bacteria; phylum Pseudomonadota; class Alphaproteobacteria; order Micavibrionales; family Micavibrionaceae; genus UBA1573. The sequence continues at coordinate 8,152 of DMIT01000060.1, forward strand.
TGGTATAATAAAGGGAAGGAGGCGGGGGCATCAGATAAAACTGTTGATGGGATGTATGATGGGAGCTCTAGCCCATATCAAGGGGTTCTGCACACACGTTATGAATTTCGTATTCTCAATAGTACAAAACCTCTTTCCAATCTGCATTCATTTCTGAACCATCTTTCTAAGGTTACGTTTCGTGCCATGGATTATGATGTGGTTGTAGGGAAAGACTTCACCTATTTCCTTTTCTTACGGTATGCACTCAATCGAACAAAAGAAAAGGCATTGGAAATGATACCTAAAGATAAACGGTCTGACTATTCGGTGGCGTTCGACAGTGCTGTAATCGATATATGGGACGCAAACAAAATTTGGAAAAAGGGCTGGTTGGCCGAATTGAACCA
>DMIT01000181.1:0-831 GCA_003452275.1 Rhodospirillaceae bacterium
GCGGTCAAAATCGAAGTTGCGTCGGTTTCGGCGGCATCAGGCGGTGCTGCGAAGGCTGCAATGCCTGAACCTATCCTTGAAATGGTTGCGGCGGCCGATGTTGAACGCGGAAAATCCGTTGCCAAAGCCTGTGCTGCCTGTCACGTTTTCGAAGATAATGGCAAAAATGGCGTTGGCCCGAACCTCCATGGTGTGATCGGACGTAAAAAGGATATTGTTGCAGGTTATTCCTATTCCGGTGCTTTGGTGACAAACGGTGGTGATACATGGACATATAGCGAATTGAACAAATTCCTGTGGAAACCGAAGGCCTATGCGTCTGCTACAAAAATGAGTTTTGTGGGTATCAAGAAACCCGAAGATCGCGCGGCGGTTCTGGCCTATCTGCGCAGTGTCAGCAATGCCCCTGCGCCGACTGCGGCAGAGATTGCAAAAGACAAAGCTGATTTGGCGCCTGCGGAAACGGCCGCTGCTCCAGCTCCCGCTTCTGCTCCAGCCCCAGCCGATGCAAAGAAATAATTAATGCATAAACGCATTGAAAGAAAGCCCGCCATCCGGCGGGTTTTTCTATTCGGCTTCTAAAATACTATAAAAGGCATATTTTCCAGCCCCATCGGTGACGCACAGTGCGGATATTTCTTCACAAGCGGCGCAATTTGTTTTTGTGAAATCGACATTGCTGCCTGTGTGCAGGGTGGCATCGACAAAAAAGTTTTGCAGAGAGTTACCGCTTACTGTCGGAATGGTCGAGATCTTCGCCACTTTTTTATTCAACTCGACACAAACGTCTTTTTTAATTTCGTAAGCGGTAAAGACCACGTCCTTTGTCGT
>DMIT01000181.1:847-4346 GCA_003452275.1 Rhodospirillaceae bacterium
GCTTTATAGTTCAGGCCGCCGCCATCAGGATGGAAAAGTTTGTAAATCGTCGGCGCATCATTGAAATGGGTATCCGACGGCACGATAAAATTGACCATATCGACGGTGGCGCCGGTTTGTTGCATTTGTGAAAGAGCATTGGTTGCAGAAGCGGCGTAGGCGATGATTTCACCTGCCACCACTTTGCTTTGCCCTTCGGAAAGTTCGCTGGCGGCATCATTCTGACTGGCGGATTTACTTAGCGCAAACATCAGCGCCCCGAAAAGCCCCACCGCAATCAGGATATAGACGAAGACATTTCCTTTTTGATTTCCCATCATCTTTTCAGTTTATCATAGCCTTTCAGATTGCGGAATGGTTTAATAGCAGTCTCATAACAGGATGGTTGATATGACGTATGCATTTTCTCTGGATATTCTCTCTGTGGTGATCGGGTTTCTGGCAGGGGGCTTGGGGGTATTGGCTATTTTTATGCCGAAACTGGCGCGCATCAAAGAAGGCCAGACTTATATGCAGCAGGTTTTTGACCAGTTGGCGCAAGATTCGCTGAGAAAATCCCAAGAGCAATTTTTGCACATGGCGGAGGAGAAGTTAAAACAATCGCAAAAAGACAGTTCCTATGATTTAGAAAAACGTCAAAAGGCGGTTGCGGATATGGTTGATCCGATCGGTAAAAGTCTCAAGGAAATGGAAAATAAAATTGAAACGCTCGGCAAAGCGGGGGCGGGTCTTGATGCCCAATTAAAAACCTTTGCCCAAGATCAGAGATTTTTACGCGAACAAACACAAAGTTTGGTATCTGTTTTGCGCAATCCGACCGCGCGCGGACGCTGGGGAGAGATGCAGTTACAACGCACATTTGAAGTGGTCGGGTTTATCGAGGGCGTTCATTTTACGTCGCAAAAAGCAGTGCAGGCGGATGGTAATACGCAAAAGCCTGATTTTATTGTAGCTCTTCCGAATAGTATGCAAATTATCATTGATGTGAAAACACCTCTCGACCCGTATTGGCAGATGGTGGATGAAGCAGGAACCCAATCTGAAGGAACTGCTACCATCGAGTTCCGCAAAAAAATTCGTGACCATCTGAAAGCATTGAGTGCAAAAGATTACTGGCGTCAATTTGATAGTCCTGAATTTGTTGTGATGTTCCTTCCGTCTGAGAGCCTTTATTCTCTGGCTGTCTCGCAAGACCCTGCATTGGTGGAGGAGGCATTGCGCGCCAATATTATTTTGGCGTCACCCACAACCATCATGGGATTGTTGCGCGTTGTGATGTACGGATGGCAACAACAAAAAATTGCAGAAGAAGCTAAAACTGTTGCGGTCCTTGGGTCCGACCTTTATCGCCGTGTGTCCATTTTTGGCGACCACATGACAAAATTGGGTAAGTCATTAAATGCCGCAGTTGAAAAATATAACGATTCTGTTGGCTCTCTCGATCAAGGTATATTACCTGTACTGCGCAAATTTAAAGACTTGCAAGTGCAGACGGGTGGCAAGGAATTGCCTGATGCTGCGCTTGTTGATGCAACAACCCGTCTGGTATCCGCACCAGAATTGCAGCCGGATTTTATAAATAATGTGACGGCATTGGAACGCAAATCGTGATTATTTATTCAGGCCTTTAGCCACCGGATCGCGATAGGCAAACAACGATGACGGCAGTTTCAAGCCGGTTTGAATATCGAATAATTCGGTTTCAGTGATATTGCCGACGGAATCGACCACGCGCCATTTTTTCAATTGGTATTTAGGGGCTTCGGTGAACGCCAAAGTGAGTTCTCCGGCTTTTGGTTGTTTGGATTGAGCCACGGTGATTTGCGTATATCCGCCGGCATGCATGATGCGGGTGACTTTTAAATCGCCGGATAATCTGAAATCCTTGCGCAACAGAAAATCGGCAAGAGTTTGCCCGATGGGGGCGTTGCTTTGCTGTTTCATTTCACCGTCATAGAAATAGATAAAAAATCCATCGGCAACAACGAAATCTTTGCTGGGGGCGTCATATTCAAAACGCAATTTGCCCGGGCGGTTCAGGTAAAAAGTTCCGCGTGACTGGGTGCCGTCGGCATTGGTTTGAATGAAACGTGACTTAACTGTTTTCAAGTCCTGAAAATAACTTTCGGCCTGCGTGATTTCTTTTGCCGTTTCTGCCAGCGCGGGGCCGGACAGGATCAACAGAAAAGAAAAAAGGGCAACAAAACGGTGAAACATCACTTTATCCTTATCAATATAATTTTGCTTTCCCCATAGTACATAGACCATAACGCAAAAAAGGGGAAGACTCACCCGACAAATTTGCTTATGGTGCCTGTATGATGACAGCAGACTCTATGCCCTTTACCTTACCAGAATCACAGGATTTGCCTGCTTATTTGCAGGGGTTGAACCCGTCGCAGCTTGAGGCGTCGCTGGCACTGGACGGTGCGGTTCTGGTGCTGGCAGGGGCCGGGACAGGGAAAACCCGTGTTCTGACCACGCGTCTGGCGCACCTGGTGCAATCGGGCAAGGCCTATCCATCGCATATTCTGGCGGTCACCTTTACCAACAAGGCCGCCACCGAAATGAAAGAACGGATCTCCAAATTATTAGGCGGCGCACCCGTCGAAGGGTGGGCGTTAGGCACATTCCATGCGCTTGCTGCGCGGATGCTGCGCCGCCATGCGGAACTGGTAGGGTTGACCTCGTCTTTTACCATCCTCGATCAGGATGATGCGCTGCGTCTGGTCAAACAAATTTGCGAGAGCAAAAATCTAGACCCCAAGAAAAATCCGCCCAAAATGGCAATGGCGATGATCGAGCGCTGGAAAGACCGCGCCCTTTGCCCCACCGACCTCAACCCCAAAGAAGCGGGTGACATGATGGGCGGACAGATGATCGCGATTTATGCGGATTATCAGGCACGCCTCAAAGCCTTGAATGCCTGTGATTTCGGGGATTTATTGCTGCATTCGATCACGATCTTAAGAAATCCGGCTCATGCGGATATTCTGGCAGAATATCATCGCCGTTTCAAATATATCATGGTCGATGAATATCAGGATACCAACGTGGCGCAATATATGTGGCTGCGATTGCTGGCGCAGGGGACGGGGAATATTTGCTGCGTGGGCGATGACGACCAGTCGATTTACGGATGGCGCGGGGCCGAAGTCGGCAATATTTTAAAATTCGAACATGATTTTCCCAAGGCAAAAATCATTCGGCTGGAACAAAATTATCGCTCCACAGGGCATATTCTGGCGGCAGCCTCAGGCGTAATCGCGCATAATCAGGGGCGACTGGGCAAGACGCTATGGTCTGATGGCGAAGACGGCGAAAAGGTGCGTGTTCAGGGATTGTGGGATGGTGACGCCGAGGCCCGTTACATTGCCGAAGAAATTGAAACATTGCAGAATCACCGCAATGAAAAATTGCGCCATATGGCTGTCCTTGTCCGCGCCGGATTCCAGATGCGCGAATTTGAAGAGCGCTTTAATGAATTGAAAATACCTTA
>DMIT01000130.1 GCA_003452275.1 Rhodospirillaceae bacterium
GACTGGATCGAGAAAACGCCGCATGGCGGATTTATCATTCTGGGCCGCTCTGACGCGACCCTTAATCCGGGTGGCGTGCGCATTGGAACCGCCGAAATCTACCGTCAGGTCGAACAAATTCCTGAAGTGCTGGAAAGCATTGCTGTCGGGCAATTATGGGATAATGACGAACGCGTGATTTTATTCGTGCGCTTGAAAGATAATTTGCAACTGAACGACGATATTGTGGCGCGGATTAAATCCCGCATCAAATCCGGCGCATCCCCGCGCCATGTCCCAGCCAAGATTTTGCAGGTGTCCGATATTCCGCGTACCAAGAGCAACAAGATTGTTGAACTAGCGGTCAAAGAAGTCATTCATAACCGTCCTGTCAAAAACGTCGAGGCCCTTGCCAATCCCGAAGCGTTAGACCTTTATAAAAATCTGGAAGAATTGTCAAAATAGATTGGTAGAATCTTGATGGCCCAAAAAGAAAAAACCGGCTGTGACTTCTTCACAGGCCGGCAGAGTTGAGTGGGTAGTAAGGGTAGGTAGGGTAGTAACTCTTGAGACGTCTCCTCGCTTAGAACGGGAACAAGATATCAATTAATTGCGCGCCATTACGCGGTTGCTGGACGTCGGTGATCTGGCCTTTGCCGCCGTATGAAATACGGGCTTCGGCAATTTGATCGTAGGAAATGGTATTGTCTATATTCACATCCTGCGGACGCACGACACCTGCTAATTGCAGGACGCGGTTTTCGTAGTTCACGCGGACTTCCTGTATGCCTTTAATCACCATGTTGCCGTTGGGCAAAAGCTGAGTCACGGTGGCGGCCAGTTTCATCTTGATTTTTTCCTTGCGGTCGGTTGTCCCGTCACCTTTATAGGATGACGAAGATGTCCCGCTCAAAAGATTGCTGGGGTTGACGGCATCCGGCAGGATTTTATTCAGTTTTGTCTCGAACCCAAGGGCACTTGGGAGCCCGGCTGATTCTGATGTCGTGCGGGAACGGTCGCTGGCGTTTTCCATCTTGCCTTTATCGTCAATATCGATGACCACGGTCATGATGTCACCAATGGTTTTAGCGCGCTGGTCTTTGAAAAACCCTTGTTTTTCACCTGTCCATAAAGAATTCGCCTGTTGCGGAAACTCTGTCTTGACCGGCATCGGCATCGTTACGGGCTGATAGCCGGATGCCATAGTCGGGTTGATGATGGCGGACTGTTTAGGGGGCGCACCGACTTCTTCCAACCTGTCCATGGTGTTACAGGCGGTCAGACTGGACGCGGCTAACATCAGAAGCATGATATTTTTTGTGCTATAGATTGTTTTCATTTTTACCTACCTTTTTTAGCCTTTTGGCTGTTTCTTTTTATGATTATTGAACAACAACTATTTTACTACCGGTGACTTCCGCCCGCAGCGATTGGTTACTGGAAAGGTTCATCACACGGATAATATCTCCCTCGGCACCGTTTTGCATGGCCTTGCCTTTGGCGGTCAGTTGCAATCCGGAGTGATTGAATTGCAGCATGACTTCATCGCCACGGGCCACGAGTTGAGGGGATTTGACGTCACGACCACGCACCGGTACGCCGGCCTCGACCATGCGCACAGGTGTCTTGCCAATCAGTTTATCGGCATCGATAATCGTGTCATTGACCATCTGGCGGGTCGGAATATCGATCCATTCAAGGTCGCTGGAGCTGATAATATCATCCGCAAGTGCGCCCTTGGTCAGGACAGGAACCTGGGTTGTTTTTTCAATCAGGCCGCTGACGCTCAATGTTTTGACAGGATGGGCGGCATTGGGGGCCGCCAGAACAGCGGTGAAGACATCACGTCCGGGTGTATAATTCATCTGCGCGACCTCCACCGTCATGTCCACATTGCCGGGCAGGGTAATGGTCGGGGCGACGTTATTCAGCGTAACGTCGAATTTTCCGGTGACACCGCGCGAGATCAGGTCTTTCTTGACTGCCGCGGTAATATCGGATGACGGAATGGTTTGCACAACGCTGCGAATGACGATCTGGTCAGCGGGGCTGTTCGATTTCCATTTCACATCATAGGTACTGGCGATACGTTGCAATGATTTGGCATTCAGGATCACCGTTTGCCCTGGGGTAGGGGCATTGCCGACAATAGCATCTTGCTTGGCGGGGACATCATCAAACAAATCGGATACCATGACTACAGATGTTGAAATCATGGCTTCCGGTTTCAAAGTGGCAGCTTCGGCAGATTTGATACTGACAAAAGCAAATAAGATTCCGTAAGCCACCGCCAGACCGATGGTCATCGTTTTAAATGTGATGCGGCACATATAAAGAATGCTTTGGCTTGTGTCTGCAATTTCAAATCTTGTCATGTTGCTACCCGTTTTTATGGTTCTGTTTTTTCCTACTGATAAGCTATGCAAGCCCTGTGCCAGTTTTAATATTATGACTATCTTAACTGGTTCACGGCATCCATCATTTCATCGGACGTTTTGATGACGTTCGAATTCATTTCATAGGCGCGTTGCGCGGTAATAAGCAGGGTAATTTCTTTCACCGAGTCGACGTTCGATTGTTCCAGCATCCCTTGACGGATATTGCCCAGATTATCGGTGCCGGGATTGGCGGTAATAGGTTGACCCGAGGCTTCGGTTTCAAGAAACATGGTGTCCCCTGTGGCTTCAAGGCCCGCAGGATTCACGAAGTCGGCAATTTCAAGCTGCCCGATATTCTGCATCGCGGTTTGGGCAGGAAGTTTGACGGATACCTGACCCTCGGTGCTGACTTCGATATACAACGCATCGGCAGGAACGGTAAAGCCGGGCAAAAGACGATATCCTTCAGAGGTCACGATCTCTCCGTCACCGTTGGTCTGGAATGATCCGGCGCGGGTATAAGCGGTTTGACCGTTCGGTAATTCTACCTGAAAGAAACCGCGGCCATTGATTGCCAGATCATAATCGCTGTCGGTTTGCGCCAGAACGCCCTGTTCCTGAATGCGGTAGGTGGCGGCGGGACGAACCCCCAGACCGAGCGATAAACCGGTCGGCACAATGGTTCCGGTGGACGAAGATGTGCCGCCCGGACGGTCGATTTGCTGATACATCAAATCCTTGAATTCCAGACGCGATCTTTTATATCCGGTGGTGGTCATGTTGGCGATGTTGTTCGAAATATTGTCAACATTCATCTGTTGAGCCATCATTCCGGTGGAACCGATTGCAAGTGATCTCATGATATTTCTCCTTATTCCTTTAACTATCCGTTAATTTTGGCCAGTGTCGTAATGGCGGACACTTGGCGTTCCTGTTCGTTTTGAATCATGCGCATGGTGGACTGGTAAGTTCTTAAAATTTCGATCATGCGGGTTGTTTCTTGAATGGCATTGACGTTCGACCCTTCGAGCGAGCCTTGAATCATCTTGGTTTCAGTTGCCGGCCGGCCCGGGGTTTTCGCGGAATACAGACCGTTTCCTTCGGGGCGGAGTTCCTGCAGATTGTCGAATTCAAAGACCCCGATGCGGCCCACTGTATTTCCGTCGGCGGTGACTTCGCCTTGATCGGTAATTTTGACTTCTCTTGCGCTGGTCGGGATGGCAATGGCATCACCGCCGGGGCCGGATACTTTATATCCGCTGGATGTCACCAGTTCATTATTGTTATTGACGGTAAAATTACCGGAACGTGTATATTGCATTTCACCGCTTGGCGAGGTGACAGCCATAAAACCGGGGCCGTTCAAAGCCACGTCATACGGGTTTCCTGTCAGTTGAATGGTACCGGGGGAGGTGGTGTCATATTGCCCCATATCATAGACCATGGACAAATCATCTTTGTCGTAACGTTCTTTGGAGATATATTCCTGAAACATCGGGTTCTGCGCACGATAACCCGCAGTATTGGCGTTGGCAACGTTGTTGGCGACCATGGTCATGGCGTTGCTGAGAACGATTTGTCTGGATAAACCGACATATAAGCTGCTTTCCATGATATTCCCTTTTTCCCGATAATGGTTTTTACCTTGGGAAAGGGTATTGCAGAGACTATGCCAGTTTGAATATCTTTATCTTTCAATGGGTTAGGTTTTTGCCTGTGATGAATGGCAAGGCCAGTATCGGCAAAAGAGGGATTCTGAAAAAATAAAGCAGGGATTTGGGCAAAAAATTCCCTCTTCTTGTTAATATGCGGAATTGCTGTTTCAGGATGTCTCCGACTTGGTTAGAATGATTCGGAACCGATTGATTCACCTTCTCATTTTCAACCTCACGGATAAAAGATATGTCAGATACACCAGAAAAAGAAAATTCAGATGAAAACCTGCCGGCTATAGATGGTGCGCTGGCGTCCGATGGCAGCAAAAAGAAAAAGATGATTTTGATTATCGTGCCGCTGGTTTTGCTGCTTGGTGGCGGGGCCGGTTTGTATTTTACGGGGATGCTGGACAGTCTTCTGGGTAAAAAACCAGCCGCAGAAGCAACGGCAGAGGGCGACCATGCCGAAGCGGGCAAAGAAGGGGAAAAGTCATCCGCTAAAAAAGAAGAGCATAAAGAATCATCCACTAAAGAAGGGGATAAGAAAGAAGGCGGAGAGGGACATGCTGGTGGCCCCGCTTTTCTGAAAGTGCCTGATTTGATTGTGAATTTGACCAGCGAAGGCCAACCGCGTTATTTACGTCTGTCGGTGCAACTGGAATTGGCGAANNGGGTCGAAAGGCATGTACCGCCTGCAAATGGAACTTTTGTCCCGCGTCAATGCGGCCGCGTCCCCAACCGAAGTGAAGGATGTCCTTTTTCAGGAAATTCTGATACAATAGCATAAGAAAATCCAGTTTGGCCTGTTTCTTGTAAGGGGCTAATATAATGACAAGTGTAAAGAATTGAACCTGAAAGGATTGTCTGATGGCTGATACGCCAACTCAGGAAACTGAACAGATGAGCGAGGAAGAGCGCCGCATGATGTCTGAATGGGAAGCCATGTCAGGCGAGGGCGCTGCTGCGTCAAGCGGCGAGGGTGGGGACGCCGACGATATGGGCGGCGAAGTCAATACGCGTATTCTGAACCAGTCGGAAATTGATTCCCTGCTCGGGTTCGATGATGATGCGGGACAGAATGAGACCTCGGGCGTTATGGCTCTGGTGAATGCGGCCCTCGTCAACTATGAACGCCTGCCGATGCTGGATATCGTGTTTGACCGTCTGGTCAGGCTGATGTCGACATCGCTGCGCAATTTGACATCCGATAATGTCGAGGTGTCCCTTGACCAGATTTCGACGGTACGTTTTGGTGATTACCTCAACTCCATTCCGCTTCCGGCGATGCTGACGGTGTTCAAGGCCGAAGAATGGGATAATAACGGATTGGTCGTTGTCGATAGCGCGCTGATTTATTCCGTGGTTGATGTTCTGCTCGGCGGACGCAAGGGAACGCCGTCGATCCGTGTCGAAGGTCGTCCCTATACCACCATTGAAACAAAACTGGTCGAACGGATGCTGAATGTGACATTGAACGATATGTCTACGGCTTTTGACCCGTTATCTCCGGTGAGTTTCAAACTGGAAAACATGGAAACCAATCCGCGCTTCGCCGCGATTACACAGGCGGGGAATGCGTGCGTTCTGGTGCGGATGCGCATTGATATGGGGGATCGCGGTGGACGTGTCGAAATTCTGATTCCTTATGCCACACTGGAACCTATCCGCGAATTATTGCTCCAGATGTTCATGGGTGAAAAATTCGGACGTGACTCCATCTGGGAAACCCACTTGACCAAAGAACTATATGACACCGATGTGCATGTACAGGCGGTAATGGGTGAAAAGACGGTGATGTTGCGCGACATGCTCAACTGGAAAAAAGGAACAGTGGTCATGTTCAATACCAAACCGACCGATGAGATTGAAATGCGCTGCGGGGATTTCCCGATGTTTTTAGGCCCGATGGGACAAAAAGAAGGACGGATTGCCGTCCGCATCGAGAAATATATTCCGCCCGAACCTGAATAAACGTGAGTATGACAGAGTAGAGCCATGGATCATTTCCTTCCCCAATTGTCGTTTGCCTTTGATATTCTGATTACCTGCTTATTGGCGGCGACTATCTTTTTTGCGGTTAAATTATCGCGCCATCTGGATAGCTTCCGTTCCAATCGGGCCAATATGGAGAATTTGATCCGCGAATTATCAAGCCAGATCACGCGCGCGCAGGAAGGGATTTCCGTTCTTGATGAATTATCCTCTAACCGCGGCGATGAATTGCGCCGTTCGATTACCAAGGCGCAGGCTTTATCCGATGAATTGCAACTGATGACGGAATCTGCCAATTCCCTTGCCGAAAAACTGGAAAATATGGCGATCCGGAACCGCACATTGATTGACGAGATGGATGATAAGGCGCTGGGGCTTATCTATCCTGGTGCGAAAACGTCCGCTCCTTCACCTGTTCCGCCTTTGACTGCGGTCAAAACGCCGCGTTATGAAGAAACACTGACCAAGGCCAAAGCCGAGAAAGTCGCCGAAGCTTTTTTTGCCATTCGCGACCCTGATTTTGAAGCGGACGATGATGAAAGCGACAATTTTGACGGTGAATTTTCATCACAGGCCGAACGTGATCTGGCAGAAGCTTTGAAGCGTCGTAATCCACAAGGTAAAAAATAGAAAATGAAATTTGATTTCAAATCCTTTGTCCGCAAATTTAAAATACTGCCCGTCCTGATCGTGGTGGCGTCATTCGGGTTTGTGGTTCGTCTGGGGGATACCTATATCAGTTTAAAATCCATGTCCGGATCGGCCTATGCCGAAGATGCACCCAAGGCAGAGGTGAAGCCTGCTGTCGCCGACTCTCCGGTTGCGGAACCGCCGAAGGATGAATTGAAATCCAGTGATGCCAAGGCCGAAACAGATGTGACCTTGCCATCCACCGACCCCGAGGCCTCATCGAAAAAAGATTCGAAATGGCAGGATGCATCTGATACGGATACCGCGGATTCCAATCTGAAAGATGAAGTTTTTCAGGATTTGACCAAACGCCGCGCCGAATTAGACCAGCGCGAGAAAAAGCTGGGCGAACGTGAAGCCTTGCTGGAAGCCGCGCAAAAGGAACTGGATAAGAAACTTACCGAAATGGAAGGCGTGCGCGACGAATTAAAAGATTTGCTGAAACAGCAAACGGCCGAAGAAGCCAAGCGCATCCAAAGCTTGGTAAAAATTTATTCCGGTATGAAACCGAAAGATGCAGCGCGTATTTTCAATACGCTGGATACGGATATTTTGATGGATGTCATCGGCAGCATGACAGAGTCAAAAGCGGGGCCGATCATTGCCCTGATGGATGCGGATCGGGCAAAAGCATTGACGACCCTGCTGGCAGAGCAGAAGAAGCTTCCTGAAATGCCATAATATGCATTTAACTGCGTAGCAATTTGTTAATATTTACATGGCAGGATAAACACACGCGGCCCTATGTCGCCCGCTTGTCTATGTTCCATTATGTCGAGGAGAATCCTATGAGCGTTGATAAAAATATGAATGTGTTGATCGTGGATGATTATAAAACGATGTTGCGCATTATCGGTAATTTGTTGAAACAACTCGGTTTCGCCAATGTGGACGAAGCAACCGACGGGTCTATGGCTTTGCAGAAATTCAAAGAAAAAACCTATGGTCTGGTTATTTCCGATTGGAATATGGAACCGATGTCCGGCCTTGATCTTTTGAAATCGGTCAGGGCGTTGCCGACTAATGGCAATGTTCCCTTCATTATGGTGACCGCCGAAAGCAAGACTGAAAACGTCATTGCCGCGAAACAGGCAGGCGTCAGCAATTATATCGTGAAACCGTTTAATGCCGAAACATTAAAGGCAAAAATGTCATCTGTTCTGGGCGATTTCTAGCCATCTCAGGTTGCTATATTTCAGATTATATATCCTTGGGAGGGGATGACTATGGATTCTTCAAAGACTGACATCGGTCGTGACAAGGTTGTCAAAATCATCAATTCGGTGATCGAAAAAGTAGAAGCCGCAGAGGATATGTCGAGAGAAAATATCTATCTTGAACTCAAAGCCCTGCACAACCTGATTGAGGAAACGCGCAAGGAAATCAGTGCCTCGCGCGCCAGCGATATTTCCGGTACGCATATCCCAGATGCCACAGACGAACTGGACGCGGTGGTGGCCGCAACCGAAGTGGCAACCGGAACGATTATGGATTCTTGCGAGGCGCTGACTGCTTATAGCGAGCAACTGGAACCTACGCATAAAGACTATATTATCGGCGAAGTGACCAAGGTTCTGGAAGCCTGTTCTTTTCAGGATATCACCGGGCAGCGTATCACCAAAGTGATCCGCAGCATTAAACAAATTGACGAAAAAGTCAGTAACCTGATGGCTGTTCTGGAAGACAAGATTCCGGGATTGCCGAATAGCGCCCTTGTCGATACCCGCGAAGGCGATGCAAAACTTCTCAACGGCCCGCAAATGGCGGATAAAGCGGTTTCGCAATCCGATATTGACAAATTGCTGGCGGACTTATTCTAGTTTCTCTTGCCCGATAGCCGGTAAAAACTCTGTAAAATTCGGGGGTTTTATTACTTTTCTGACGGCTTGTCCTTGTCGTATCGTCTGGACTGTGGCAATTTCTAAAGATGGTACGAATCCGCCCATTCCTCTCGTCTGTTATGGCTATGGCCTTGCTCTCTTCCGCTGCTTTTGCAGCGGATAATGCCACCATGCCGAAGGTCAAAGTCCGTAGCAGTGATAAGGGAAGCTATTCCCGCGTGGTATTTGATTGGGGAAATGCTCCTGCATCGGCGGTGAAATATACCACCCGACAATCATCTGATCGGATCATGATTACCTTTGCCGATGGCGTCGATTTATTGACCGATGGCGCGGCTCCGGCTTCTTTATCACGGATCACCGATTATAAAATCATTTCCCCGACACAGGTTGAAATTGTTTTTGCCAAGGGGCAGAATATCCGCCATCTCAGTGCCGATAACAGGTTGATTATTGACGTGAAAGGGGATGCTGTTGCAAAAACCGCCTCCGCAGCAGATGCACAGTCAAACCCCGTTAATCTGGCTGCCAAGATAGAAACCGCAGCCGGCGATCCACTCGTAAAAGATGTGGCAAAAACGACCGAAAAAACAGTCATCGACAAATTAGCCCATGAAAAAAATGTGATCGTTGACCACGGTCAAAATCCATCGGCGGTAACGGCGGCAGAGCCAGAGAAAAAGTCCGATACAAAACCGAAAATTTACCAGATTGCTATTACGTCCACGACCGCCATTCCTTTGGCGATTTTTGAACGCAACGGCTATTTATGGATGGTACAAGGCAAAGAGAATGTGAAGCTGCCTCCGCAAATCACCACCAGTCAGGGAGCAGAACCATTAGGCACTTTCGAACCTGTGCCATCAATGGATGGCGTATCCACCTTCCGTATCAAAGTTCCGCCAGGGTTGAATATGTCAGCCACGGGCAGCGGGCTGGCATGGAAACTGGAATTGACAGACCGCCTGCAATCGGAGCCGATTCCTGTTGCCTATAAACGTCTTTTCAATGCCTCGGGGAAGACGGTCATTCCAAGTATTCTATGGCCCGCATCGACAATAGCGCGTACGGTGACTATTCGTGACCCCGACGCCGGCGATGCGATCACGGTGGGGCTGGTTGAATCCGCCAAAGATTTTACAGGACGCCCACAAAGCTTTATCGATTTTGATAGTCTGCCGTCTTATGTCGGTCTGGCGGTTTTACCAAAAGCAGATGATTTGAAAATTGCGCGCGCCGATAACGGGGTTTTATTTACGCGCGATGGCGGGATTCATATCGCTTCCGATCAGGATTTTATGACCGCCGGTCAGAAGGCGGAGCCGGATCATCCGCCGGAACAGTCATCATCTGCACCTGCAACAATGGATAAACCGGCCTCCCGCATTTATGATTTTAAAGGCTGGCAAATCGGTGATAAGAAAAGCCTGTCCAATAACCAGCGCCTCATCATGTCGGCGATGGGCAATCAAACCGATGCCAAAAAGGCCGAGGGACTGATTAGTCTGGCAAAATTATCCCTGTCATTCAACTATGCGCCCGAAGCTATCGGCTATCTGGAACTGGCGCAAAGCTATGTGCCGGAAATTGAATCTAACCCTGAATTTATGGCATTGATGGGGGCTGCCGAGGCTTTGTCGTGGAAACAAAAAGAAGCCTATCAAATCTTTTCGAATGCCAGCCTGAATGACATTGGTGAAATTCCTTACTGGAAAGCCTATACCCTTGCAAAGCTTGATGACTGGCAGCAAGCGGCAAAGATATTGCCGAATGATACATCAGTCGTTGCCTCCTATTCTGATGACGTGAAAATTCCGTTTGGCCTGACCTTGGCTGAAATTGCCCTGCGCGAAGGAAGTCTAGAAAAGGCTAAAAAATTTCTGGACCTTCTGGAATCTCTCAGGCCGCATATGGAGCTGGCTTATGCTTCGGCCTATGATTATTTAACCGGTGAGCTGGAACGTCAAACCAAAAAACCGGAAGATGCCAAGGATATCTGGAAAAAATTATCCGTAGGTCAGGATGATCTCTACAGGGCCAAATCCCGTTTTGCGTTGACGATGATGCAACTGGATTCCAAAGAGATTACGCAGGATAAGGCGGTCGATAATCTGGAAGGTCTGCGTTACGCCTGGCGCGGCGATGACCTGGAAGTGTCTATCAATTATAATCTGGCAAAAATCTATTTGATGAAAAATGAACCGGTCAAAGCCTTAACGCTGATGCAACTGGCGCATACTTTGAACCCGTCCTCTGAACAGGGTAAAAAGATCGATCAGGATATGCATGATACGTTCAAATCGCTTTTCACGCCCGAGAAAATCAAAAATATTCCGCCGGTCGATATTCTGATTCTTTATAACGAATTCGCCAGTTTATTGCCCGCAGGCGCGGAGGGCGAAGCGATTACAAGGCAATTGGCCGAACGCATGGCGACCGCCGATCTATTGCCGCGCGCCAGTGCCTTGCTTAAAAAACAGCTTGATGACGGTTTGAAAGGACTGGAAGGGGCGAATGTGGCCATTCGTCTGGCAACCCTTCAGAACATGGACATGAAACCCGATGATGCGCTGGCGTCTTTGGATCGGGCGGAAAATCTGCTCAAGGGGCTGCCATCGCAGGATGTGCTGGCAAAACAGGAAGAGATCGGATTGCTACGCGCCAAGTCCTATTCGTTGAAAGGCAAACCTGATGATGCGTTTGCCGCGCTGGCGTTACTTCCGCAGGATGATACGTCATTAAAATTACGGGCGGACATCGCATGGCGCGGGAAAAAATGGCAAGACGCTGCGGACTCCCTTGAACAATTGGTGCAAAACCAGAATATCACCCTGACGCGCCCGTTAAGCGACGATCAGGCCGATTTATTATTAAACTGGGCCGTTGCGCTCTATCTTGCCGATAACCGCTATGTCCTTGCAAATTTGCGGGAACGTTATTCCGACGCCATGGCGGCAACGACCAAAGCAAAGAAATTCGACGTGGTCACACGCCCGCGCCAATCATCATTGCTGGCTGACCGCGAAACCATTAATTCGATTATTGATGAAACCAATATTTTCAAAGATTTCCTGACCAGTTTCAAGACATCCGACCCGGTGTCCAAACCTGCGGTTATTCAACCGCCATCCAATGGAAATGTCACCAACCCCAATCCTGCCAATGTGCCGGAAGCATTGCGCAATGCTCCCGGATTGAAAACCGACGAAGTGCTGGGCGATTAAATTACGGCGCGGTGACGACGGGGGTTGGAATCCCGGCCGGTATATCCATGGGCCC
>DMIT01000201.1 GCA_003452275.1 Rhodospirillaceae bacterium
TTACCAAAGGCCATTTCCTGATGGTGGGGAATGGCGAGAATAAAAAATCAATGGCCTATGTCGGCAATGTTTCGGCTTTCCTCAACCACAGCCTGTCTTTCGATAAAGGCCTACATATTTTTAATTATGTCGATAAACCGGATTACAGCATGAAAGATCTGGTTGACCTGATTAAACAACGGACCGGCATCAAAACATCCAGTTTGCGCCTACCGAAAATCATCGGGCTGGGGGCGGGCATGATACTGGATGTGATTGCGCGCGCAACCGGTCGAAAACTGCCGATCAGTCGGGTAAGGGTTGAAAAATTCTGCGCGACAACCGTGTTCAAAGCGGATCGCGTGGCCGCATCAGGCTTTGTGGCTCCGACAGCGCTCGAACAAGGGTTGATTGAAACGATTGACGCTGAATTTAACACCCAAAACAAGCGCGCAACCGGACAAGCAGCCGAATAAATTTTTCTGATTGCAAGGTTAGAACAGTGTGCCCTACCCACAGGGCCACCCATCCCCACCCTAGAACATAGTCAGGGATGCCCATTCTGATGCCGAAAAATCCGATGGCACCCAGCAAAGCAGAATAGGATAAAATCAGAATGGTTGTCTGCCCCGCCGTAAAACCTGCATTGATGAAATGATGATGGAAATGGCGTCTATCCGGTGCGAATGGCGCGCGACCTTCCTTCAGGCGCGTGACCAATAACCCGAACGAATCGACAATCGGCAAGGCAATGATCCAGGCGATACTGACAGGCGTAATCACTGCATTCCCCCCTTGGGACAAAGTGATGGCATGCCATGCAATCATCAACCCCAAAGCCATGCTGCCCGCATCCCCCAGAAAGATTTTAGCCTTTTTAAGCAAAGGCGACCGCATATTATAAACCAGAAATCCGGCCAGACAGGCCATCAAAATAGGTAATGGCCCGTTCACCATATGGCCAAAGTGCAGGACATCAGCCAGCAATAACCATCCCAAGATCAGCAAAGAATTTCCGCCCGCCAGACCATCCACGCCATCCATCATATTGACGGCATTCTGGATATAAACCACGCAGGCAATTGAAAAAGGAATAGCCATCCACGCCAGTTCAATGGAGCCGAAGCCGAGTAAGTTTCCCAGTGAATGAATCTGCGCCCCGCCGCCAACAACGATTGTAAAAGCCGCCAGAAAATGAATGGCGAATTTAAAGACCGCATTGACTTCCCATGCATCATCGATAATTCCCACCACAAGGATCAATCCCAAAGCAGCAAAAACAGCCCATGGCAGGGAACTATCAATCAGCATAGAAATCATAAAGACTATAAATACGACTACGCCACCCAACGGGGGAACGGGACTGTCATGTTGCTTCCGGCCTTCCGGCTTATCCACGAAACCTGCTTTTTGGGCCCATTGGCAGATAAGGGGGATAAGAGCCAGTACAATCAGAAAGGCAGATAATATCATCATTTCATTATTTCCACGAAAGGCTCGGCAGAATGAATTTAATTAGTACCTTTCATGCGGATACGACCATCAGGTTCAATCCCTGGCTGCGCCGTTCCCTGAATGCTCAGGACACCTTTCGAATAACCGGCAGTGACCAATGCTTCCCATTCCAGTCGTCCACCTTTGACTTCATAACGGACGAGCGTCCCGTCAATTTGTCCCAGATCGTCCAAAAGTTGTTGCAGACGCGCCGTATGTTTCAAAACATCATTCTGCGAAAGATTGGATGCTTTTTGCAATAAATCCATACTTGCGGTTTCGCTTTCCTCACGCACAGCCTCAAGATTGCGGTTCATCAGATTAAGACCGACATATTGCAAGAACATAAAACCCAGCAGCCCGAGACTGACCACAATGCCCGAAAGGACAAGCATACGCGCTGTCCCACGGGACAGTTGTTCGCTGCGCAATTGCCGGTTTTTCCATGGCACGACATCGGCGATTTGCGGATTGATGGTGATGAAATTTGCTTCCATACTTTGAATACGCGGCAAAATCGTTCTGGCGGCACCAAAGAAAATCTGTAACCGCCCTGTTTCCACATCCCACCTGAGAGCAGAAGCCAGACCGTCTTTTTCGTAGATATAGACAGATTGCTTATCCCAGAATTCGCTATTCCCCGGCAAGGCCGCCGCCAAAGGGCACCAACTGTCAGGCGCAGAGGCCAGAGAAGTCGAAGGACAAGCCAGATACCAGACACGTTCACCTTCGATCGTGTACACATAATGAACTTTTTCCGTGGCGCAGGCTTGGGACGCTGCATTCCAGACCGCTTCGTCTTCCATACCGGGAACATAGGGAATCCCGCCACCGATCAACTCACCCGGAAGATACGGTGTAAGACTTTCATTAAAATATCTTGCTTCACCGGAAAATCTGTCAGGCAGGGTTGGTTTCGGTTTTTGGGGAATTTTCTGTGGGGCATCATCCGCCGCATCCGCAGGCACACTTGCAGAATCCGGTGCCTCCGGCACTGAAGCATCATTTTTTTGTTTGTTCAGAATATTTTTCAAATCAAATTTCATTTTTTGTCCTTATTCGCCCCCACCCATGAGACCACCCATCATACTATCCATACTCATATTCATGACAGTCAGGGCATAAATCGCGCTACCAAATCCGATGGCCAGATAAACCCCCGTAAACAGGAACGCCAGCCAGATAATAATCTTGTGTTTTAACCTTGCCGCCTGCGCCCTCATCTCGGCGATTGATTCCATGATTGTAGCAACCTGTGATAAATCAGACAAGGTCGCAAGTTCAAGTCGTTCCGACCGGTTAAGCGGCTCTCGATCCAAGGCCGATCCCAAACCGACCCCGCGGGACAATTGTTCGTTGGCCTGTTCCCAGTAAGCAGCCACTTCGGGCGACGATGCAGCTTCTCCGGATTGCCTCAACGTATCGCCAATCGGTACATTGCTGCGCAACATGCGGGATGCGGCATTCATCGAATCGGCAAAGCTCAAATCACGCATATAACCCGATATTAAAGGAATTTTCCGTACAAGCCTTGCCGTCGGCCAGTCCCGCTTCCCTTTATTGATAAAGAACGAGAAAACACACCACGCCATAAATCCGGCAAACCCGAAGGCAATCCAGATCAATAAATCCCACGTCAGGGAGAGATTACCGACAACACGCGTATATTTTTCAAGGTCTTCACCTTCTTTCGGAGCATTATCCTTGAACCAGCCCAGAACCATGCCTTTCCCCCAGAAAAGGGATTGCACAATCGAAATCACGTCAAACGCCAGCCACCCCATCGTCCCCATAATCGCCTGCGTATTTTTGCGTTTCTGGGTGATGGCGTTAATGGCGTAGGGAATGCCTTCTGTCAATTTACCGGCGCGCTCACTGGCGGCAATAATCGCCAAGGTCGAGCGGTCAAAAATACTCAGGGCTTTCAGTGCAT
This sequence comes from Rhodospirillaceae bacterium, assembly GCA_003452275.1. GTDB lineage: Bacteria > Pseudomonadota > Alphaproteobacteria > Micavibrionales > Micavibrionaceae > UBA1573. The sequence goes on from DMIT01000201.1 coordinate 3,407, forward strand.
CGATAAGCCCCAACCCCTGCACCAATGCTTCGCGGGCGGGGGCCAGAATATTCTGGCGTGTGGGGTTTGTTTCACCTTCGATAATTTTCCACAGAGCCACGCCGGGGGACGTGGATGTCGAACGGAACATGATCCCGCGCAATAACTGAACCTGCCACCAGCTGGAGCGTGCCAGAAGCCGTTCAATCGGTGTCCGCGAATGCGGACGGATATTCAGGACATGCCCGCCGCGCTGACGTACGGCATCCCGAACATCGGCTTCGCTGGGCATATACATCGTCTCCGTCGACCGTTTGGGGCCGGATCGTGTATCATAGGCAATCTGTACAATCCACTGCTGCATATTTTACGCATTCACCTCATCAGGACTCGAGATAATTCAGCGCGGATTTGGGATCAACCAGACCATTAATGACCAGATCAATCAGACCACTGCGCCGTGTATGAACCACGACACCTTCCTGCTGAATCACATCGTTGACGTTGTGCATCAATGCTTTGTAAATCTTGTCCCGATCACTCGGCCCAACGGTAATCATCAGCGCGTCCAGCAACAGCGTCCGTCCGGAAATTCCGGTACGGTTGCACAGGTCACATCCGCTGGTGTTATGGCGGCGAACGATAATCGATGGTTCGACACCCAGCATGGATAATTCATGTTTCTCCAGAACATCCATCGCCCGTCCCTGATGCGCGCATCCTTGGCAGACCATCTTCACAAGACGCTGGTTAATGATACACCGCATTTGCTGGGACAACGTAAAGGTCGATGATCTTTCTTTATCCGTGGGCATCAGGGATTTCAGACGTTCGAATGTCTGAAGCGCCGTGTCAGCGTGAACGGTGGAAATCACGGTATGCCCTGATTCCGCGGCTTTCAGGGCCGTTTCTACCGTGTCAGAATCCCGCAATTCCCCGATGACGATATAGTCAGGGTCATGACGCATGGCGGCGCGGATCAAGTCGGCGAATTCACCTCCCTTCATCCCCGGGCGAACCTGCCACTGGGTGGCGTAACGCAATTCATATTCAATCGGGTCTTCGATGGTCAGGACGTGCTTGCGGCGTCTGTCGATCTGCTGGATACAGGCATACAGCGTGGTCGTTTTACCGGAACCTGTCGGGCCGGAGAGAATAATCAGACCACCACCCCCTTTGATTTCAGGGGATAAAGATTGCGCCAGATAATCGCCGACATCTTCATGACGCTTGAATAATTCGTCAAACCCTTTGAGTGAAGCTCTGTCCAGCAAACGCAAAGTCAGTTTTTCACCGTCCTGCGCTTGCGGGCCGGCGGCCACACGCACGTCAATCACGCGCCCTTGCCACGAGAAACTGAACCGTCCGTCTTTCGGGGTGACACGGTCACCGAAGTTCATACCCGCATCACGTTTGATAAGGGTGGTCAGACGCGCCATCGCATCGGGCGGCAACAAATGGACAGGAACCATATCACCATCAATGCGGTATCTGATCCAGTTGGGCGCCGTCGGGTTATTATCCTGCAATAAGTGAATATCGGATACGCGCATCTGCAAAGATTCTGCCAGCATATCGCGCATAAACTGGTTCAATAAAATACCGTTATCCGTATCGGATAACCAGGCAGATAGTGTTTTTTCGGTACGGTCGGCTGAGAGATCATGCACAGCGCGCATAGTTTGCAAAAGTTCTGCACGATCCCAGATTTCCGTTTCGATCCGCGTGACCATTAACCCGCTGCGGTTGGCGGTAGAAATCAATGCTTCGATCTGACGAGGGTTCAAATCATTCAATGGCGCGATTTTCAGGATACCATCCACCAATCCGATCAAATGGATATTCAACGGCAACCATGATTGTACAGGTAAAATCTGGCGCAATTGGTCACCATTGGCATGGTCGCGAATGGCAGATTTATCTTTGTCGTCTTCGTCAGAGACAATGGGCGTCCCCGCCATATCCAGCAATTGATCTGTAGAACGGACAACGCCTAGATCCATCAGCATCGGACGTTCGCGTTGAACCATATCCAGATAGCGCTCGCGCCCTTCACTGGCCTTTGACCTGCGCCGGTCACGCCATTGACGTCTTTCATTACCACTATACGCAGTCCCGTCACCGCCCGGTTTACGGCGATCTCCTGATTTCCTCTCTTCAATCGGCTCTTTCGCGGCAGAAGGTTCGGATGTTTGTGAAGGGTCTGTTTTCTGGTCCATCTTATTTTGTCGTCGTACTGGTGGTGGTTGAAGAAGATGTTCCCGTGGAAGAAGTCGTTCCCCCTGTTGACGTGGTAGAAGATTGGGATGATGCACGGCTGACCGATGACAATGATCTATCGAACAGGAGTCTGACACGATCATTGCCGTTCAGAAATTCAACTCCGTTTTCAACGATATTGACCTGCCATTCAATTCCGCCCAATACGACATTCTTGCCCTGCGTCACCACGCGGCTGCCGCCCGGGCCGTTCAGGATGGCTTTTTTATCGGAATGCGATGAAATCACGAATCCTTCCAATGCCTGCCGTTTCTCAACCGGTTTGATATATTGTTGCGGATCACTGGCCCCCGAGACGACGACCGCTTTGGTGTCCTTGTTCACCGCCACGTCTGATGTTCCACGGATCGGAATGACCAATACACCGCGTGCGCCGTCATGATAAATTCTGACGTCTTCGATAATCTCGCCCGTACGAACAGGTGACCAGTTGATCGTCAAGGCGCAGGCTTCAATCGGTTTCAGAACCGTGTTGGCATGACATCCGCTATTGGCGATGGTCAGGCCTTTGTCGGAACTGCCCAAAGACANNGATGCTTCATTGGTGACTTTTTCGAAATTAATCTCTTCCTGAGAAGATACCAGCAATCCGGCCCCCGGCACAGCTTCGGGGAAGATATCCGCTTTCACGACCGTTTTGGGTTGGTAATCCCCTTTCAGGCTGACACTGGATACCCGTGTCGGGCCATCATGTTCGACCACCAGAACACCGTCCGATTTACCGGAGGTAATAGGTGACCAGGTGATGGTTGCCATACAGGCCTGCCCCGCTGCCAGATCGCTACAATCCGTACTCAAAGTATATCCAGATTGCGGAGCAGCTTCGATACTCACCTTGCCGACCTTGATCGGCTGTGACGTGACGTTCCGCATAATCACCGATTTGACGAGGGGGCGGCTGGAGTTCAGTGACCCGAAATCGATTTCATTCGGGATCATTTCAACGTCGCTCAACAAGACATCTGTCTTGTCATCCCCCGCAGCAATCGTTCCAAGCAATGCGGCTGTGACGATCTTTGATTTTCCGTCATGGCGAACCAGAACCTCGACACGCCAGTTTCCTATTTTCAACCCTTTGACCGATACGACAATCGCGCATTCTGCACCTGCAGGAATAGCATCTTTTCCATTACCGCATTCGTTCAATGCCACGTCTGCGCTGACCGTCGATGACGGGTACAGGCTGACCGCGCCGACACGAACGTCCTGCGAAGATTCATTTCTGAATTTAACGACCACCTGAGTGGTTGAACCGACGGTGATATCACCTGCTTTTGTTTCGGCTTCGACCGCTTTCAATCCACCGAGAACGCCCCCTTTGGCCGTGACGCGGCTGGCGGGATCACCCAATGCATTGGTCGCATGGGCAGGCATAGCAGTCATCACCATTGCCGTTGATACCAAAAGACAGGCCGTCAATCTGCCGGTCAGTGTGATCGTCGACTTCAGTTTATTATTTTGTGTGTTCATCAATCCTGACATCATCTCACCTAACGTCCCAAAACATCATAATTCACGATTACAGCCGGATCCTTTTGGGTATTGTCCGCTTTTGTTTGCCCGTTGACAACTTCGGAAAGAGGCTGAATTTCAATGGACGAAGAACTAGGTTCACCGGCAATCGGCGGAAGACTATCCGTGGATTGTGAGGCCTGGATCACAGGGGCAGACGTCACCGGCTCCAGACCGCTCATATCCTGAGAGACCGGAGAAGAAACAGGAACAGGCGCAGGTTCAGAAACAGGGGCGGTGGTGATCGTTTCATCTATGACCGCCGGCTGCGTAAATGATTTTTCAGGAAGAGAAACATCCCCTTTACGAGGTGTTGTCGAATCTGCCGATGTAAAAACCACAACACGCGGACGTAACAGGAAAACCAACTCCGTATTGCCGGACTGGACGGTACGGCTGGTCGGGATAAATGGCTGCGCAAGTCCCAATCCCTCTTTCGAGAATTGATCGCTTTCACGAACCAGACCTGCAATCAGCACCATATCGCCCGGACGCACGCGAACAGTGGTATTCAATTCGCGTTCCGTTGTTTGCGGAAGCTGGACAGTGGCATCGTCACCGGCTTTAAAGACGTCTATTTTGCGCAATTCCTGCAACAAAATATCGACCGTTCCATAGACCGATGAATTATCCCAGTTCGATCCGATATTCAAAGTGAAACCGGTATCCGCAGTTGCGGTTGTGGTAGAAAAACTATCTGCCCCACCCGTTGTTGTGCTGGCTGTTTTGGTAATCGACGCGACATAGTTCTGTTTATCGGCAATCCGCAACTTGGCTTCCGATCCGGACAGGACGGAAATCTGCGGCTGTGAAATTGTCTTCACCGCCCCGTAGTTAGAGATAAATTGCAAAACATCGCCAGAGGTAAAGCTGACATTTCCGGTCGTCGGAAGACCGATACTCACCGGAGTTCCGAGGTTACTGTCTGTGGCCCCTGCCAGATTGATCCCGAATTTGAAACGCCCGATCTGGTCAAAGGCAGACCATTTGATCCCCGTTGAATTCGCTGTATTCAGGCCCACTTCCCAGATATAGGTTTCATACACGATCATGGCCGTGTTGGAACGTAATCTCTGGAAATAACGGTTGGCCATTTCTGCTGTTCGCTGGCTGGCGCGATAGACGATGGTGCGGGTAGAAGCATCGGTGATGGGCGTTTCACCTGTGATATTTCCAATGGCTGCCGCCACATTCGTCAACAATGCAGCAATATCAGCTTTCGCCACAATCGGCGGCAATGTCACCGTGAAAATTTCACGGTCTTTAACCGAGAGAATTCCCCCAGAATAAGAGCAATACATATTGGCCAGAGAACATACATCGTTGACCACTTTGCTAACCGGCCCTTTTAAATTGGTGACGGTAATGGTCTGGGTCAGACTGGAATCCGATTCAAAGGCCACCGGAATATCAACACCATCCATAATCAGTTGCAAAGCACCTGCCAGTGTCTCGCCGCGCAATTCAAACGGCCCGACAATCGTATCAGGTAGAGTATCAGCTTTTGCGCTTTGTGGCATCAGAACATCTTCACCCAAAGGAAGATACATAATGGCTTCGCCATTTTCATTGATGCCGGCTTGTCTCGTCTCGGCCATTTTTGGGGGCGGGATATTCGCCGTCCGCGTATCAGGGCCCACAGCATCGGCACAACCGGCCAGAATCATACTGGTTGTTGCCAGAAGCATGACGATATTCCATCCTTTTCTTCTTGGCAAAAGGTGACGGGATAGAGAAGACTGTAACAAAGACATTGAGTTGCCCTTTTCTAAAAATTCATACATTCGTTATCTTTTTTTGACTTTTGTGATCGCCCGTTCTGCCATGCTAATCAAGCGATCCTTTTGAACCGGCTTCATCAAAACGGCACTGACCGACCATTTACTCGCTTCATTTAATAAATCGGGATTTTGATCTCCCGTTACTAAAATCAAAGGCAGTGTGGGGTTTCTCCCACGAACAGCCTTTATAAATTCAAACCCGTCGACGGGGGCCATGCGCACATCGACAATAATCAGTGATAAGTCACCTGTTATCATCTGCAATCCAGCCTGACCATTAATTGCCTCAACAACATTATAACCGGCATCCTGCAGATAGGATACAACTTGCATACGCACAAAATCGTTATCCTCAACAATTAATATCTTTTCTCCTTGGGGCATTCAGGTAAACTTCTCTGTGACTTCGAATCAGGGGGCAGGGGTAATCTTAAGCTTTGCATGGTAAATCAAGAGCATACACATTGCAATCCTGCACACGAGAAGTACATCAAAATCTATAAAGCGAGAATTGGTAAAGACATAAGATGGACATTCTGCAATTTCTTCCCTATCTCATTGCCTGCGCCGGCGTTGCTACTTTAATCACCCTTTCGATTATCGACCTGCGCGTATGGTTGCTGCCGAACTGGCTCAATCTGACATTAGGGATTCTGGGAATTGCCTTTCATGCCAGCACCCAGTTTGCCCTTCTTGAACCAGTGCAATTGCTTTATGGAGCGGCGGTCGGTGCGGGTATTTTAATCAGCATCCGCTTTTTCGGTAATATGTATTATAAACAGGATACGCTGGGCCTTGGCGATGTCAAATTGCTGGGCGCGGCAGGCTTATGGCTAGGTGCCGAAGGCGTGGTAATCGCCCTGACCATCGGAGCCTTTGCCGGTCTTTTTCATGGTATAGGCTTTGCCCTCGTCCGCGCCCTGAAAGAAAAATCAAAACCGAACTTTCATCGCCTGATGTTCCCCGCAGGCCCGGGTTTTTGCGTCGGCATCCTGCTTGCCTGCCTATGGGAATTTTACCCGTATTTTGCCAATTAAAAAGCCTTCCCCCTTTATCAGACCAATAAATTCCCTTATAATCCCCCCATCAAGCCCTGAAGAAAGATAAAGGTTTTTTTGCTATGCAATCATTACCCCCCTTCAATTGTCGTAACAAAATAACTGCCCGTCATTCCGCGAATTCCACAGGAATTTCAGGGGAATCCAGAATTTCTCCCCTACGGCTCATTCAAAAATTAACCACGAAGTTCACGAAGAAACACGAAGGTTTTTTCTTCCCTGTGGTGAAATCCTCTACAAAACTCCCCGTCATTCCAGCGATATGTGGCGGTCAGACTAACTATTTGAAATTAAATATATAAAATGAACTGTTTTAGGATGTGTAGATATTGTGCAGAAAGTTTCTGGGGCCCTTTCAAGTATAAGGTGCAACAAGGTATTCAGAAGGTCGGATTGAAGTAGGTTTTCCAAGGTCT
>DMIT01000155.1 GCA_003452275.1 Rhodospirillaceae bacterium
TAAAAATGAAACAGATCGGGCGGGGTTACTCAGCATTATCCAGCATGATTTGCAGCGCATGGACAGATTGATTTCGGACATTTCACAGGCTTCCCGCCTTGATGCCGAGCTGACGCGCGACATCCTTGAGGCACTGGATATCCGGCATATTCTAAACTCCTTGATTGCCTCGAAATCTGATCCGCAGTCCCGCCGTGAAGGGGAACGTCACGGGGCGATTGCGTGTTCAGGATTTGATACTCCGGCTATGGTGATCGGTCAATCGGGGCGGTTGGCACAGGTCTTTGATAATTTAATCTCCAATGCCCTGTCTTTTTCTCAGGACGGCGGAACCGTACTGGTCAAGATTGAAACCATTATCGACAAAATCAGAATTACGATTGAAGATGATGGGCCGGGCATCCCTGAAAACCGGCTCCATAAAATATTTGACCGGTTCTATTCCGAACGTCCGGTTGCCGAAAGTTTCGGGATGCATTCGGGGCTTGGCTTGTCGATTGCAAAACAGATCATTGAATCGCATGGCGGCAGCATTTACGCCGAAAACCGGCGCGATGATGCAGGCAAGGTGATGGGCGCGCGCTTTGTTGTCAAATTAAGGATACCGGTGATATGAATATGACTACCGCACATTCTCTGGTCATTGTAACCGGTCTTTCGGGGGCTGGCATCTCATCGACTATGGCGATACTGGAAGATATGGGTTTTTCGGCCTTTGACAATTTTCCGTTGCCGTTGCTTCCGGCCTTACTAGAACAGGAAAAGCAAACGGCGCGTCCCGTGGCGGTCAGTCTGGATACCCGGACGCGGAATTTCGACCCTACGGCTTTGATGGCTGCGATCAATCGCTTAAAGGAAGGGGGGGACTGGAAAGTCAAAACCCTGTTTCTATCGGCAGATGACGCGGTTCTGCTGAAACGTTTCTCGGAAACCCGACGCGTGCATCCGCTGGCGCGGGATCGGGCTGTGGCAGATGGAATTGCTGCAGAAAAATCCTTGTTATATCCCCTGAAACACGAAGCAGGGCAGGTGGTGGATACGTCCGATTATTCCGTCCATGATTTGCGCCGGTTTATTGAAGGCTTCGCGGGTGGAATGCTGCATGGGCATTTGAATATTTCGCTGATGTCTTTTTCCTACCGCCATGGCCTCCCGCGGGAAGCCGATCTGGTCTTTGACGTGCGTTTCTTGCGTAATCCCAACTGGGACAAAGACCTGAAATCCAAAACCGGATTGTCGGCAGATGTACAGAATTATGTGCGGGCCGATGATGCGTATGTGCAGTTTCTGGGGCATCTGCAATCCATGTTCGATATCCTGTTGCCGCGTTACAAAGCCGAGGGGAAAAGTTATCTGACCATTGCTTTCGGCTGCACAGGCGGCAAACACCGCTCGGTGACAGTGACCGAAGATATGGCGACATATGTTGCAAAGACACAAAAGATTCTACCGGTTATCCATCACCGTGAATTGAAGTCCTAGTATAGCGTAAAAACTACATCTCCATGCTTATTGCCGCCTTGACCTTCTCAGGATGCGCTCTTAATTTATCAGGCGCATGATTGGTCACCGCGTTGACGCCATCCATGACCATGCCTTCAAGGGCCGGTTTGGCGCCCCCTTTCAGGCTATCGGCAGCTTCCTTAAATGCACCCGACAGGCTGGTGATCTGGGTTCCGAATTTTTCCCATGCAGTGGGTTGTTTACCATCATAGATATCGGCAACACATTTGCCGACATTGTCGGGTAGGCGCGCGCCGCGGGTAATGTCATCCACCCCTTTGGCACCACTGGCCAGATTTCCCGAGATAATGCCGGCGGAAATGCCCCGCGAAGTGGTATCGGGGGCGCCACATGCTTCTAAATGAGCGGCAACGCCTGCCTTTGATTTGTCTTTTACCTTATCGCCCATAATCTGACCTGTTTTTCAATGATTTCGCACAGTTTATTAACATAATATTATAGGGCGAGCATTAAAGAAGACTTAATGGTCTTTAAATAACTTTACTTTCTGTCTGCAATCGGCAAAAAATAATCGCTCAAGATTGCATAAGGGAAATTAAGGGAAATAGAGATATGTCTGACCGTTACAATATCCGCGAAACCGAAGAAAAATGGCGTAAAGTCTGGGACGATCAGAATGTCTTTCAGGTCACCGAAGATGCATCCAAAAAGAAATATTACGTCATGGAAATGTTCCCCTATCCTTCGGGGCGCATCCATATGGGACATGTGCGCAATTATTCGCTGGGCGATGTCGTGGCGCGTTACCGGACGGCCCAAGGCTTTAACGTGCTGCATCCTATGGGTTGGGATGCTTTTGGTCTGCCTGCCGAAAACGCGGCCATTGAACGCGGCGCGCACCCCAAAGACTGGACGCATGAAAATATCGCGGCCATGCGTGTCCAGATGAAACAAATGGGCCTGTCTCTGGACTGGAGCCGTGAAGTCACCACTTGTTCCCCCGACTATTATAAACATGAACAGAAAATGTTCCTCGATTTCCTGAAGAAAGGTCTGGCCTATCGCAAGGAAATGATGGTCAACTGGGACCCTGTCGATCATACCGTTTTGGCCAATGAGCAGGTCATTGATGGCAAAGGCTGGCGCACCGGCGCACCGGTTGAACGCAAAAAACTCAACCAATGGTCGCTGAAAATCACCGCCTATGCCGAGGAATTGCTTGAGGCGATTAAAACACTGGATCGCTGGCCCGATAAAGTCCGTACCATGCAGGATAACTGGATCGGCAAATCCCAGGGCTTAAAATTCACTTTCGATCTGGTTGATCGCCCTGAAACGCTGGATGTCTTTACCACGCGCCCCGATACGTTATTCGGTGCGTCGTTTGCCGCCATGGCGGTCGATCATCCGCTTGCAAAAGCGCTGTGCGAAGGCAAAGACGGTTTTGCGGAATTTGTTGCGGCCTGTCAGGCCCAAGGCACATCCGAAGCCGCCATTGAACAGGCTGAAAAATTCGGCTTTGACACCGGATTTTTTGTCGCGCACCCTTTTATCGCCGGCAAGAAATTGCCGCTTTATCTGGCGAACTTTATTCTGCTTGATTATGGCACTGGCGCGATTTTCGGCTGCCCTGCGCATGACCAGCGCGATTTTGAATTTGCAACAAAATACGGGC
>DMIT01000095.1 GCA_003452275.1 Rhodospirillaceae bacterium
GATGCGGGGGTACGATTAATCTGGCAGTCAGAAAGAAATTTTGCAGTCAAAGAATCCATTTCCCAGATCGGCCATTTCGAAGACGCAGTCTTCCGCGCACTGGATCAATATAGTGCCGATGAAATCCGTCCGGTCGGTGAAATGTATAAAGACCCGCAATCAGGCCAATCTATCCTGTTAGTCAGAACCGAAGTGAATTAGTATTTTTTTTGAAGGTAGCATCACATGTCTGTTAAAACACATAAAGTTTCTTTTACACAAGGCACAGTTTTAGCAACTCTGCTCGGTTGTTCCGCCCTGTATCTTCCATTGGCTGCCGAGGCAGCGACAGCGTCCGCAAAAACATCATGGGCCGTCAGTCGCGTGGCCAGTGAATCCTTGGGGAGTTATTGCACCATGGCGCAAAAATATTCCGATGATACGGTTTTGACTTTTGCACAAAATACCAAGGGCGAATATTCTCTGGCCGTTGATTTCAAAAATCAGAAATTCACAGGCGGAAAAAAGCAATCAATCTCCATCGGTATGGATGGCGGCAAAGCCAAATCATTCGACGTGGTGCCGCAAACGGATAAAACCGCGGTGATTGGTATTGGGAAAGATTCTGATTTTGTTCAAAAAATTTCTTCAGCCGATCAATTGGTCATTAAAATTGGTGCCGATACGTCCACTTTCGGAGTGACGGAATTCGCCGCAGGTCAAAAAGAAATGGGCAGTTGCATTGATGCCCTGCAACAACCATCAGAGAAGCCAGCGGAAAAAACGGTTGCCAAATCAGGTCAGCCTGTCATTCATAAAAATGAAATTGCAATGAAACCGGCCGAAGTGAATTCAGCAACAGAACCAAGTGTCGAAGGATTGCTGGCGGCGATGCCAAAACCATCGGCCGATATCACACCGGTTCAGGAAGACATCATTCCGGTTAGCCCGGTTAAATCAAAGCTGGATAGTAAATTCGACAAAGGTGCGAGCCTTCAGGTCGAAGTGGCATCTCTACGCGAAGAAAATGCCAGACTGTCCCGCGCATTATCCGAACAGCGCAAATCATTCGAAGATAAACAGTTGAATAGCGATGGCGCAGCCCTNNTCACAACTTGGTAAGATGAACGCGAAAGGGCCCTCTTCAAAAGAGAGCGCAGAAAGCGCGAAGTTGGCTGAAACGGTTCAGGCCTTGCAGCAAGAAAACCAGACCTTGAAAAACCAGATACAGATTTATGCGACTACCAAAGATAGTAAATCCGCCAACAACGAATTGTTGGCAAAATTGCAGTCGGAAAATGCCGATCTGAAACAAGCGATTGCCGATTTAAAAACGGCTCCTAAGGCGTCGGCTTCGGTTGCCGCTGTATCTGATGATGAAGTCAATAAATTGCGGGCTGATAACCGCAAATTGAACAATGAACTTGATCTGATCAAAACCGAAAAATCCACGCTTCAGACTCAAGCCACCAATCTGCAGAAAGATCTGGAAAGCAAGCAGTTGAAAATGTCTGGCGGAAGCTGGGATCTGGAACAGGCCACACGGCGTTATCAGGAAAGCCAGCGTGAAATTGTGCGTTTGGGGTCTATCATTCAGGCGCAGGATGTCAAATGTGCGAATGAGAAAAAAGATATTGAATATATGCTTTTTGATCCTGCCATTGCCACTAAGGCACAGATTGCCATGCTCAATTCGATGGAAGACCAGATCAAGGAAAAAGATGGTAAATTAAAATCTGCAGAAGCAGAATTGACCTCTGCCAAAACGCAAGCTTCTCCCGATAAAGATGCGCGAATTGCAGATCTGCAAAAAGCAGTTGCACAAGCGCAGGTCGAGTTAGCTGAAAAGACACAACTTTTAGCAGATGCTCACGTAAAAATTCAGAAAGGACAAGTCAATCAAGCCGATGTTGCAGCCAAAGACAAGGATATGGCTGCGTTGAAAGCCGACTTGGCCCAAAAATCCCAGCAATTGGCAGATGCTCAATCCAAAATCCAGCAGGCACAGGCAACAGATAAGGATATGGTCGCGCTGAAAGCCGATCTGGCCCAAAAATCCCAACAACTGACGGAGGCCCAATCCAAAATCCAGCAAGCGCAGGCAACGGATAAAGATATGATTGCGCTGAAAACCGATCTAGCCCAGAAGTCACAACAATTGGCGGAGGCACAATCCAGAGTTCAACAAGCGCAAGTCGCGCAAACGGATTTGATTGGAAAAAATCAAACTCTGTTATCAATGCAATCCGATCTTGCACTGAAAACACAGCAATTGGCAGATGCGCAAGCCAAACTTCAACAGGCCAATCAAAGCCAATTGGCTGTTAGTACGCAGAAAGATTCTGAACTGGTGGATGTGAAAAAACAATTGGCGCAAGTACAGGCGCAATTGGCAACCGAGCAGGCTGCTGCGCAGAAAATCGACGTGAAGGCGCAAGCGCAACAAAGTGCAGAGCAAGCGGCATCGATAGCGTCTTTGCAATTGCAAGTCCAACAGGCGAACCATACGATTATTCAACTGCAAAACCAGATTTCCGCTAATAATCAAGCTGCTTTGAAATCTGCATCTATTGCGGCTTCTGCGGCGGCAGTTGCACCTGCCGCGGCGTCAACCCCTATGGTTCAACAGGCCAGTTATGCACCACAGGCTGCTGCTGTATCACCTGTGGCTCAGTTTAAATCTATCGAAGAATTTTCTACGTTGTTGAAAAATGCAGGTGTTTCTGTGCGTGGCGCGTTGCAACAAGTTAAAGGTGGAGATCCGTCCTCTTACCGTGCTTATAGCTGGAAAACCGATAATTTATACGGAAGTGCCGAGATGAGAAAAGTAGCGGATGCCAGCCAGTTCGATGCAGCCGTCAATCAATATCTCGGACGCGCAAAATCGCGTTGCAGCGGTGAGTTCGCTGCGGTGCCATCGCCTGTGAAAGCGCCTGCAATGGCACAGAGCCGAGCTTATGAAATCGCCTGTGTCGGTCAATCGTCATCCAGCTCTGCGTCGGTGTTATTTACATACGGTAACCAGATCACAACCATTATTGCGCATGAGGGACGCGCCGAGGCAATGGATCTGGCGATTGATGCCAGAGACAAAGTATCTTCGAAAATGAATTAAAAAATGTTTCATGAAGGGTAAAGAATGACCGACGGTCATGTGTGGATACAACATCTGAAATCTTCTTTGAAGGCAAGCAAACAGCTCGCTTACCTTTATCATGTCAATGATGACCGGTTTGAGTTTATGGGCGATATATTCGGGGTGCTGGGATGCGCCGATGATGAATGTCCGATCAATAAAAAGGCCTTTTCCCGCTTTGTCGCCGAGGAAGATCTGGTAACCCGTCAATTGACTCTTGCCGATATGATGGCGCAGTGCGTAGGTAGTGAAAAAAACTTTACGCTCAATTTCAGGATGCGTCATCCCGATGGCACCATTTTTCCGGTCGTGGAGACGGGGATTATTTCCACCGATGCGCAGAGCAAGAAAATGACGATCCAGAGCTTGATCGCCATTGACACTGAAACGATTGACAGACGGAAAAAATTGAATAGTAGAATAGGCTTTCGCGAAGCGATTAGCAGCAGTTTTTCCGGAAACAGGGAGCGCAGATCTGTGATCTTGCGCCTTGATGAGATCATTTGCCGCACTGACCGTCCTCCTCACACAGGTTATGTTTTATTGGTGGAGGTAGACCGTGTCTCTCTCATCAATCAGGTGTATGGCAGCAATTTTACGGATGAATTGCTGGATAAAACAAATGCGACATTGGTTTCCATGGTAGGGGGTCGGGCCGAGGTTGTTCAAATTGCCAGTGATCTATTTGCAGTTATATTCGCCGATGATGCCCATGGCGAAATGAAAGATACCGCGCAGAAAATTTTGACTGTTTTTTATAACCAGCCGATCAAGATTCAGGAGCGCGCCGTTCATCAGGTCTTATCCATTGGCGGTGTCAAAATATCGGATAAGACAACTTCCGGCGTGTCATTGATGGGCTGGTTGGAACTGGCGTTAAATGATGCCAAACAAAAAGGCCGTGGATGCTTTATCGAATATTCCGATACAATCGGGCAGGAAGTGGATCATTTCCGCGAAATCCTGACCATCGGCGACAGCTTCCTCAAGAATTTTAAAGAAGGTCGCGTCAAAATGGCGTTCCAAAGCGTCATCAGTGCGCGCACAAACGACGTATCTTTTTATGAGTGCCTGATCCGCATGGTTGATGCTGACGGCGAAGTGCATAGCGCCGGAAACTTTATCAACGCTGTTGAAAAAATGGGGCTGACGCGTCTGGTGGATACGTTCGCAACCAAAGAAGCCATTCGTGAACTCAAAGAATTTTCAAGTATATCGTTATCGGTCAACGTATCCAACCATACGCTTACTGACCCTGACTGGCTGAAAATCGTGATCCTGGAATTAAGAGATTTCCCGGATGTGGCCAATCGTCTGATTGTCGAGATTACCGAGAGTATTGCCATGAATGATATGAACCAGACAATTCGCGTCGTGCGGGCCTTGCATGATCTGGGATGCCGTGTGGCATTGGATGATTTTGGAGCAGGGAATACTTCTTTCTCGCAGATCAAGGATTTGTCGCTTGATATCGTCAAAATCGATAAATCATTCGTGCGCGAGATGAACCGCGAAGAGAACAAGCATTTTATCAGGACGCTTCATTCCTTAGCCTCATCCATGAATTTGGAAACGGTGGCAGAGGGGGCGGAAACGACACTTGAATCCGACAGTCTTGTCCGTGATGGAATCGACCATATCCAAGGCTTCGTTAACGGGTTGCCGAGCATGGAGCGGTTGTGGCTGAAGGGACAGAAACATTAAATCAAAAAAAAAGCCCGCGATTTGCGGGCTTCGTTTTGTCAGTCGGCGATCAACTATTTATCATCCGGCCCGTTTTTGTTTTTATGAGTGGTGGTGAAAGCTGTAAACGCTTTCATAGCGTTTTCGAACATCGCCATATTTTGTTTGCTGAGTTCTTCCAGAGAAGACATCGGGAAAATTCCCCCGAAATTTTTGTTCATCTGGGCGCGGAATTCATCCTGCTTTTTTGTAAACTCGGCAAAAGATTGTTCCAGATAATTGGGAACCAGTTTCCCCATATTATCACCATAGAAACCAATCAATTGTTTCATGAAACTGGTTGGCAAAAGATTTTGTCCTTCTTTGCTTTCCTGTTCTGCGATGATCTGGGTCATGACGGAACGGGTCAGGTCTTCGCCAGATTTCGCATCATACACAACGAAATCGTATCCTTCTTTGACCATTTCGCAGAGGTCTTCGAGAGTGACGTAGCTGCTACGTCCTGTGTCATACAAACGACGGTTTGCGTATTTCTTAATTACGGTTGGCTTATCGCCACCTTTTTTTGCGGCCATGTTGCACCTTCGGCGTGAATTGTTGCATTACCTGTTTGTAATTAATCATAAAACGCGCTTTGTGACAATAATCATCTGGCGCTTTGTACTTTTTATACCAAATTGTGCTAAACAGGATTATGAGCAGAAAACAGAAATTTTCCACAATACAGACAGGGTGTCGTCAACGTCCTTTGATGATGCAGCTTGCGCTGGCGGCGGGTGCTTTGGCGCAACCGAGTCTGTTGAAGGGAAAAAATTTTACCGATGAATTCTGGCAGAAAGCTGACGGGATAGAGGCTAAAGCCAGTATGGAAAAAGTTGTCGAAGGTCTGCGCCGGTATCAATTGCATCCTTATCAACGTCCACCCCAACGGGCCAGCATTATATGGTCTGACGGTGAGGCTAGAATATTATGGTATGCCGCCTCTCCTAAATCTCAAAAAAATGCCACAGTCAAAAAATCCATTCTGATGATTCCATCTATGATTAATGGTGCTGAAATTCTGGATATTCTGCCGGAAGAAAGATCATTTATCAGGTGGCTTTCCATGCAAGGTTTTGACGTGTTTGTGCTGGAGTGGGGAAATCTGCGGGAAGACCCTGAACTGGCGTCTCTCGATTCTGCGGTGGGTGTGAAATTGGTGCGGGCGGTGACGTGGCTGAAGTCCGAGATTGATACGCCGTTATGCGGGATCGGCTATTGTATGGGAGGATTGTTTCTTGCGGCGGCTGAGACATTGACGTCCAATGTTTTTGACAGTTTGGTATTCATTGCAACACCATGGAATTTCAAGGCCGGTGCCAAAGGAAATTTTGCTGAAGCTGTGTCCGCTTGGGCCCCCGATGGGCTACGCCGCGTCAGGCATCTTGATTATATGCCGAATGAATGGCTGCAAATGATCTTTGCAGGCGTTGACCCGTCACAGGTCGCCCGAAAATTTTCCGCATTTGCCGATATGAAAGCAGGCAGTGTCGAAGAAAAATTATTCGTCGCCGTTGAGGACTGGGTGAATGGTGGAGGTGATTTGCCATCCGGTATTATTCAGCAGGCCATCAAAGATTGGTATGTTGATAATCAGGCTGTCAGTGGTCAATGGATGATCAATCATCAGAAAATTGACGCGCGCACCATTCAAAAACCCTCTCTGGTTATCGTTCCCGCCAAGGATAAAATTGTGCCGCCGGCCTCAGCCAAACCACTATCCACACAAATCAAAGGCGCCTATATTTTGACGCCTGATTGCGGCCATATCAGCATGATGGTCGGTTCCAAAGCGGAAAAAGAAGTATGGCAGCCTATGAAACACTGGATTTTCAGCCAGATTTAGCCCGAAATGATGAAGGGCTTGAACGCCTGCCCAGTTCAGGCTAGTTTAGGGAAGATTTTAAACCCACCTTGATTCGTATAAAGATAAAGAGATTCCCATGATTAGAGACCGCGACCCAATGGACGTATATAATAACTACCTCGTTCCGACTGTGATTGAACAGACGGCGCGCGGAGAACGTGCGTTCGATATTTATTCACGTCTTTTGAAAGAGCGTATTATTTTCCTCGTCGGTCAGGTCAATGATAACGTATCTTCTCTGATCTGCGCCCAGCTCTTATTCCTTGAGTCTGAAAACCCGACCAAAGATATTTATTTCTACATCAATTCCCCTGGCGGTGTCGTCAGCTCCGGACTTGCTATGTATGACACCATGCAATACATCAAGCCTGATGTGTCCACTGTCTGTATCGGTCAGGCTTGCTCGATGGGTTCCTTCCTGCTGATGGCAGGGGCCAAAGACAAGCGTTTCTGTCTGCCAAACTCCCGTATCATGATTCACCAACCGTCAGGCGGTGCGCAAGGTATGGCGTCTGACATCGAAATTCAGGCACAAGAAATTATCCGCCTTAAAAAGATTCTGACCGAAGCTTACGTGAAACATACGGGGCAGAAATATAAACTGCTCGAAGAAATGATGGATCGTGATCGCTGGTTGTCTGCGGAAGAGTCCAAAGAAATCGGTCTGGTTGACCATGTCGTTGCAAGTCGCAATGATGTTGTCAAAACGGCAGATGAGAAAAAATAGATTTTAATTTTAACATATTGTTTAAAGAATCTCCGCCGGAAACTGCGGAGATTCTTTTTGACTTATAATTCCTTGCCTTCCGTATAAAATTAACTATTTCCTTAGATATGGAACCTAATCTGGTTGATAACCCGTAATTTATGATTTAGGTTTGTTTTTTAGCTCTTTCCCGAGGTTTATATGCTTGGTTTCCGCCTGACGAATACTGCCCAGACTTTTCCTGTTTTGCCATTACGCGATATTGTGGTTTTTCCGCATATGATTGTTCCTTTGTTCGTGGGACGTGAAAAATCCGTGGCAGCTCTTGAAAAAGTCATGGAGGGGAATAAACAGATTTTGCTGCTGACCCAAAAAACACCGGCGATTGACGATCCAAAGCCGAATGATCTTTATACGGTGGGTACGATTGGGACGATTTTACAACTTTTGAAACTTCCTGATGGAACGGTTAAGGTTCTGGTGGAAGGGGTATCGCGTGCGCGGGTTGAAAAATACACGACAGTTGATTCTTGTTTGGAAGTTGAGGCTATTCCGTTCGAGGACACCGCCACCAGTTCCCCTGAACTGGAATCCTTATCGCGCGCTGTGATGACACAGTTTGAAGAATATCTGAAACTGAATAAAAAAATCCCGCCCGAGGTCATCGTTTCTATCGGACAAATTGAGAGCCCATCCAAACTTGCGGATACGATTGCCTCGCACCTGACTCTTAAAATCGAAGAGAAACAAAAGCTGTTGGAAATTGCAACCGTTGCCGAAACATTGGAACATATTTTTGGCTTGATGGAAGGCGAGATCGGCGTTCTGCAAGTTGAGAAACGCATTCGTGGCCGTGTCAAACGCCAGATGGAAAAGACACAGCGTGAATATTATCTGAACGAACAGATGAAAGCCATTCAGAAAGAATTGAACGAAGGTGAAACCGGCGGCAGTGAATTGGATGAGCTGGAAAAACGTATCAAGGATACGAAGCTTTCCAAAGAAGCCAGTGAAAAAGCCATGGCTGAACTGAAAAAACTTAAAATGATGGCACCAATGTCGGCGGAGGCAACGGTCGTTCGCAATTATCTGGACTGGTTATTATCTGTGCCATGGAAAAAACCGACCAAGGTCAAACGCGATATTCGCGAAGCAGAAAAAATTCTCGACAAAGATCATTCCGGCCTTGAAAAAGTCAAAGAACGCATTTTGGAATATCTGGCTGTTCAACAACGCTCTAACAAAATCAAAGGGCCGATCTTGTGCCTCGTGGGGCCACCAGGGGTTGGTAAAACATCTCTGGCCCAATCGATTGCGAAGGCCACCAACCGCAATTACGTGCGTATGGCACTGGGCGGCGTGAGGGATGAAAGTGAAATTCGCGGTCACCGCCGTACCTATATCGGGGCAATGCCGGGTAAAATTATTCAGGGTATGAAAAAAGCCAAGAGCAGCAACCCGTTATTCCTGTTGGACGAGATCGATAAATTATCATCCGACTGGAGAGGGGACCCGAGTTCGGCGTTGCTCGAGGTTCTTGACCCCGAACAAAACGCGCATTTCAATGACCATTATCTGGAAGCGGATTATGATCTGTCCGATGTGATGTTTATTTGTACGGCGAACTCGCTCAACATGCCGCGTCCATTGCTCGACCGGATGGAAGTCATTCGCGTGTCCGGTTACACCGAAGAAGAAAAAATCCAGATCGTCAAAGACCATCTGCTTAAAAAACAAATCAAGAATGCGGGGCTGAAAGAAAAAGAATTCAAGCTTTCCGATGACGCCATTCGTGACCTTGTGCGTTATTACACCCGCGAAGCGGGCGTGCGTAATCTGGAGCGTGAGATCGCAAATTTATGCCGCAAAGCGATTAAAGAAATTTTGTCGAAGAAAAAAGAAAATGTGGCCATCACGGCGCGTAACCTCAATAAATATGCGGGTGTTCGTCGTTTCAGCTTTGGCGAGATCGAAGAAAATAACCGTATCGGCGTGGTGAATGGTTTGGCCTATACAGAAGTCGGTGGCGATTTGCTTTCCATCGAAGCGGTCACCATGCCTGGTAAAGACGGAAAATTGTCAACCACCGGTAATTTAAAAGACGTGATGCGTGAATCGATTACGGTCGCCGAAATGTTGATTAAATCACGCTCCAATCAATTGGGCATCGCATACGATAAATTAAAAGAGATGAATATCCACGTTCACGTCCCCGAAGGGGCGACCCCGAAAGACGGGCCGTCTGCCGGCGCGGCCATGGTCACGGCAATCGTCTCGGCACTCACGGGCATTGAAGTTCGCCGTGATATCGCGATGACAGGCGAGGTCAATTTGCGCGGTTACGTCACCGAGATTGGTGGTTTGAAAGAGAAATTATTGGCGGCGTTGCGCGGTGGCATCAAGAAAGTGATGATTCCGAAAGACAACGCAAAAGATCTCGAAGAAATTCCGGCCAATGTTAAAAAAGGTTTGGAAATCGTGCCTGTTGGAACCATCGAAGAAGTACTTTCTCATGCCCTGATGTCACAACCTGTGCCAATTTTGGATGAAAAATCGCAGGAAATTGACGATTTATCCCCAAAAACGGCAGAAAACCTTGAAAATGATGTAATTCGTCATTGAGATTTCTAAAAAAAGAGCATAGATTTTGATTCTGCGATTCATCTGCAGCCCTTAGGTTCCCTAGTGTTTTTCTGGGTGTTCTTTGCGGTTTGAGTGTCTCGCGGAATTTTTTTACTTAACTTCTAACCCGAGGGGTTATTACTATGAATAAGTCTGAACTCGTTGAAGCAGTCGCAAAAAAAGCTGACATTACCAAAGCAGCGGCTCAAGAAGCTCTGGAAGCAGTGATTGAATCAATCTCCAAAGCCTTGAAAAAAGGTGATGAAGTACGTCTCGTTGGTTTCGGTACATTCACCGTTGCTAAACGCGCAGCCTCCACTGGCCGCAACCCACGTACTGGCGAAGCGATCAAGATTCCAGCGTCCAAACAGCCTAAATTCAAAGCTGGTAAAGAACTGAAAGACACTGTTAACAACAGATAGTTGTTGATTGACTTAAGAATTTCTAAAAGCAGCCCCTTCTCGGGCTGTTTTTTTTGATTTTAGTGCATAAAAGGGGTTGAAATCTGTTTTAAATCTCGCTAAAGATACCGTCCTCAAGCAGTAATGCTTCAGCGCGATTAGCTCAGCGGTAGAGCAACTCGTTTACACCGAGTGGGTCGGGAGTTCAATCCTCTCATCGCGCACCATTCTTCTTCATATTGAAATATAAGCGTTTTTTGTATTCATTATGATTCTTTGAAAAGCTTCTCAAAACTCTCTGGTCACATTCTGGTCACACTGAATGGAGATACCATTGGCTACGTTTAGAAAGAAGAATAATCGCTGGCAGGTGCAGATAAGACGCAGAGGCCATGCTTCGATCTCAAAATCATTCCTATTGAAGTCTGATGCTCAAGAATGGGCAAGGTATATGGAACAGCAGATGGATCGTAAAAGCTTGCCTTATGATCCAAGGGCTTTAGATGCGATTACTTTAAAAGGCCTTTTGGAAAGGTATAGAGATGAGGTTATTCCTAAGAAACGCTCTCCAGAGCGTGAAATCAATATAATCAATTATTTCTTATCCCAAGAATCAAAATTGGCTCTTAAGTCACTGTCTGAAATATCGGCAGCCGATTTTTGTATTTATAGAGATAAGAGAATAAAAGTAGTGAAGCCTGCTACATTGTGTCGGGCGCTGGGTCTATTCCAACATGCCTACGATGTAGCAAGGAAAGAATGGAATTATCCTATTCAAGAAAACCCTCTCACTCGAATAAAAAAGCCTGAAATAAGGAATAGAAGAGAACGAAGATTATCTTGGTCAGAGCTAAGAGGCCTTATAAAGGCGTTAGATGGATGTGTTAATCCTTATATTAAGCCTTTAACTCTTTTTGCAATGTACACAGCCATGAGACGGGGAGAGATTCTAGCCGCCAAATGGGGTGATTTAAACCTTGAGGAAGGGCTTTTGGCTATTCCTATAACCAAGAATGGTTATTCAAGGACAATTCCCCTCAGTAAACGTGCTAGATGGGTATTAAAGCGTCTTAAAACGACACCGACACGATTAAGTGACAATATATTTCCAGTTTCAGAAGAAGGCTTCCGAATGGCGTGGCGTAGGGTAATGGATAGGTCAGGTATTGAAAACCTGCATTTCCATGATCTGCGTCATGAAGCCATAAGCCGTTTCTTCGAAAGAGGGCTTTCTGTGCCTGAGGTGGCTTTAATAAGCGGCCATAGGGATTTCAGAATGCTCTTTCGTTACACCCATTTAAAAGCGGAGGATATAGCCAAAAAGATCAATATCTAAGGAAGGGGTATATGCTTTTATTAGAAGCATATACTTAAGCTGGTTCTATAGTACTGAAAGGGGCGGCTATCAATTTTTATTTTTAAGGTACTATTTCAAAATATTTAAAGTTCCTTTTTTGTAGATTAAACTTCTAAAGACCATCCTCCCGTCGAATTGCCAGTTGAGCTGCATCCACTAAATGTAATGTTTGTAATTCCATTCTTCTGGGTGGTCAGATCCCCTTCCTTAATCAAGAATCCGCTTCCTTGATGACTGAAGAAAGATCCATGAATTATTTCTATCCTATTGTTACTCAAATTTATTTCTAGGAGTCTTCCGGCGATTGAATTAACTGTAAGTTTCTGCGATATCCAATTAAAATCGTGGACTTCAGTTTGTACTTTTAATTGTCCATCAACAATAGAAAGCACTGTGTTTCCTCTTTGGTCTGTCAAATTTAGAGAAAAGGTTAGATAATTTTTAGAGGCATGAATAACAAAATAATCTTTGTTATTCACATTGATTATTGAATGATTTCCATTCCCTTCAGGAAAATCGAAGTATGATCTATTGCTGCCTATATAAACTTCAATAGTTTTACTTTTTTCCAGACAAAAAGGTGTGTTTGAAAAAATAATACATTTGTTGATAGAATTAGCCTTTGCTTCATAAACCCTTTCTATAGACAATCTATTTCGCGTTTTTGCGGAATGGTGGTTCGGGCATAGAAGTACAATATTTTCTGCTTTGTGTTCTTTAACGATTGCCCAATCAATAATATGCTCATAGTCAAAAATAGGCATTCCACAAATAGCACAGCCAAAACCGCACTCTTGGCGAATTTGTCTTTTTAGTGGTTCGGGAATTTCTGGGCGTTTAATTGTCATTTCTCTTTTTTAGCTGCAATTCATTTCATTGTTAATTTAAGGCCCGCTTATCTAGAATAAGCGGGCGTATCTCAAAATTTTATAGCCATCTTTAGAAACTAACAGCTTTTAACTTCAATAGATAACATTACTTTATCAAGCATAAGCTACGCTATCTCGAACGAAATCTCAATTTACATTGAAGAAGCTTCTATTATGTCAGTCCGGAACAACGGCTTCACGTTCGAAATTAACGGCATTTTCTTGGAGCGAGGCATTGTCCTTGATGGCAAAAAGTATCCTCTGAATAAATCACATAACCATTGAGCCACCCCCTATAAATGAGTC
>DMIT01000037.1 GCA_003452275.1 Rhodospirillaceae bacterium
TTAAAAATGTATGATTCTTATTTGAATTGACTATATTTTGGGGGCGGGAGAGGGCGCAGGATTTTCACGCGATGGCAAACCTATCATTTGGCGGAATTGTTCGCGGGAATATGGGGTGCGGCTATAATCAGAGTGAATGCGAATTTCAACCGCAGCATCGACATAATTTCCCTGGTCTGCAATTGGTTGGTCATCAAAGGCATAATCAACAGTCCATCCCAATTGTGCAAGATCACGTTTGGTGATCTGGGTGAAGTCATGCGGATCGAGGACATCATAACCAGCGCGGCGAGCCATCATCACCAAGCACTCAAAAGCAGATTCCAAATGACATATATGCGAGACAGCCGAAGCAATAATCACCTGATGGTCTGCGCGCTTCGCATCGCTCAAATCTTCGAGCAAAGGATAGTTAGAAAATCCCAGATCAGAGAGAGTTCGCTGCCAATCACAGGTGATAATCAACTGCTTGTTATTGTCGCCGCCGTTGACTGCATTATTGAATGTATGTTCCATATTACCCTCTTTTCTTGTTTTTTATAGATTATGTCTATACCTAAAGCCGACACTCAATACAACAAATTTATAATTGTGGAAAAAACCGCTGTTTTTCCTATGAATCCCTGCAAAGGAATGGTTAAAATCAGGCCTACGCCAAGATGAAAGGTTCTCCCGATGCAACAATATCACGACCTGTTACGCCGCGTTCTTGCAGAAGGCACCCAGAAATCCGACCGCACAGGCACAGGAACAATATCCGTGTTCGGGCATCAAATGCGTTTCAATCTGGAAGACGGGTTTCCACTCCTGACCACCAAAAAGATTCACACCAAATCCATCATTCATGAATTATTGTGGTTCTTGTCGGGTGATACCAACATTCAATATCTCAAAGAAAACGGCGTGCGTATCTGGGATGAATGGGCCGATGAAAACGGTAACCTTGGGCCTGTCTATGGTCATCAATGGCGGTCGTGGCCTGCGGCGGATGGTCGCCATATCGACCAGATTTCCAACCTGATCCATGATATTAAAACCAACCCTGACAGCCGCCGCCTGATCGTGTCGGCGTGGAACGTGGGGGAAATCGGCAAGATGGCGCTCCCCCCCTGCCATTGTTTTTTCCAGTTTTATGTCGCTGACGGGAAATTATCTTGCCAGCTCTATCAACGCTCTGCCGATATTTTCCTCGGCGTGCCATTCAATATTGCGTCGTATGCCCTTCTGACCCTGATGATTGCGCAGGTCTGCGGGTTAAGAGCAGGTGATTTCGTACATACGCTGGGCGACGCACATATTTATTCCAACCACATGGAACAGGTCGAACTGCAATTATCACGCGACGAACGCAAATTGCCTGAAATGCACCTCAATCCACATGTCACCAATATTTTCGATTTCAAATTCGCAGATTTCGAACTGGTCGGATATGATCCCCACCCGACCATCAAGGCCGAAGTAGCGGTTTAGGTGGAATTTTATTGACATAATAATAAACCTTTAATAAGGTCAGCCCAGAAATTGAGGCTGACTTTTTTTATGGTTGAATATACATCCGAATTTATTCAAAAGACGGCGGTTCGTTCCAATCGCAACATGATCGAGTATTTCAAACGTGAAATACCGACGCTATTGGCGCTCCATCATGATCATTTACCTGACCTGAGCAATCTTTTTCAAATGGTCAAAGACCCGCAGAAATATATCAATGGCGGTTTTATAAACCGCATCGGCGGATTATATACACCAGATGAACAGCAATTTATTCTGGACATCTCCGCGCGTTTTGAACGTGTCAAATTGGGGTTTGCGTATTTCAGTTTGCTCGGCTCCAACAAAAGACCGTTTGAAGCCGTTCGCTTAGCGCAAAGCCAATTGCGCACAGGATGGCAAAAAACGGGCGTCACATTAGGATTTAACCAGACATTAGAAGCCCATCTGGCTGGTATTCAAAAACTCGCTTTCTTCTTATTCTTTGATGATCCCGATATCACACAAATCGAACAAATTTGTGTCTTTCATGATGCTGGCGAACCCGTGATCGGTGATTTTACACCGCACTGTCCGATTTCACGCGAAGATAAATCCCGCATTGAATTATTAGGCGTGCATTTGATTACGTCATCACGGTCACGCGGAATTAATTCTCTAGCACAACATATTCATGATGCCGTCAATATTTATGACGGAAGCGACCCTGCCTATCATAATATCAGAAGCAAAGTTAAAGATTGCGATCTGTTGGAAATGTGTCAGGAAGCTTTGTTTATCATGGTTCACTGCCCTGAAGAACAAAGCGCCCAAGTCAATACAAGATTACAGGAATTCTGGGATTATGTAGGACCGCGACTAACCAATGACCGCGCCAAGAATTTCTTCCATTCTTTGCAAACATCCAGATACCGCACCAATTTATCCATAGATGCTTATCAAAATATTCTTATGCATGCCCATCGATATATGCTGATGACAGACCCTGATTGCATGAATGTCTATGCAAAGTTCAAAGAAGCCGTTACAATTCGGATACATAAAGACAGACCATCCGAATTGGAACAGGCGCCCACATGATCACCATTAAAGATAGTATAACTGCCGAAGATTTAAGATACCCAAAATCAACACCATATGACACCGGATATCTGGATGTCGGGAACGGGCACCGGTTATTTTATCAGCAATACGGGAATCCTCAAGGCCCTGTTGTCCTTCTGGTTCATGGCGGCCCGGGCAGCGGAATTGAAATCGGCGATAATTATACACGCCTCCATGACCCGAGTTATTTCCGGATTATTGCAATTGACCAGCGCGGATGCGGACAATCAAAACCGCATGTGGCCGTCGATACAAAAAAGGCATTACGCAACAATACACCCGATCAGTTAGCCGATGATTTCGAACTTTTGCGCGACCATTTGAATATCGATGCGTGGCATGTGTTCGGTTATTCATGGGGAGCGTGCCTTGCGCCCTATTACGCGTTGCGTCATCCGGAACATATTTTGTCCATGACCATCGGCGGTATGTGGATGCATACGCCTGACGAGATTGATTGGTATATCAACCGTATGGGATTATTTTTTCCCGAAGAAGAGGCGAAATTATTGGCCTTGCTTCCGAAAACCATGAAACGCTTTGACCGTCTGGACATCTTATACAAAGCCATTACAGGGCGCGACCAGAAGCAAGCCTTGAAGATTGCAGGGGCGCAAGGTCATTTTGAACATATCTGTTGTTATTT
>DMIT01000065.1 GCA_003452275.1 Rhodospirillaceae bacterium
CGGGTAAAGGCCAAGCTGGCGGGGTTTACGTCTCCGTTACAGGTGACTTATAAATACCCGTCCTCCGACCAATCCATTCCGGCACAATATGCGCGGGCGATTTCCAGTTATCGCCTGAACCAGATGGCACCGGCCCTGCAAAAGACAGAGGCGCTGATTCAGCAGGAACCTCAAAATCCCTATTTCTATGAATTGAAAGGCCAGATTCTCTATGAATTCGGCAAAGCTGCGCAATCGGTGGAACCCTATCAGAAGGCAGTGCTTTATGCGCCTGATTCCGGCCTGATCCGTATGGCGCTGGCGCAATCGCTGATCGAAAGCGCAGGGCAAAATCCACAAAAACTCCAATCGGCGATTGACCATCTGAAACGGGCTGAAAAAGACGAGCCGCGTTCGGCGCAAATTAAACGGTTGTTAGCAACCGCTTATGGCCGCATGGGGAAAGAACCCGAGGCCCGCGTTTATCTGGCCGAAGAAGCCTTGATGCACGGAAATAGAAAAGATGCGGCCCGTATGGCAGATGTAACTTTAAAGCAATTGCCACCGAATTCACCTGAGGCGTTGCGTGCCAAAGACATTATAAATACGGTTGGCGAACCGGATAAAAACAAGTAAAGTGCCAAAGATTTTCATTTTTCAAGGAGCGTATTGTGACTTATTTTAAATCCCTATTACTCGCGGGTTGTGCTGTTTTAATCGGATCAACCTCGGTTGCGCAGGCGGAAACCTCGCCCCTTGCAGCAAAAGGCAAGCTTCCTTTCAGTGAAGATCAACGTGCGGCCATGGAAGATTTCGTCCGTAATTTCATTCTGGATAACCCCGAGGTTCTGATGGAATCGGTCAATCGTTACCGCGCTTCGGAACAGAAAAAGCAGGAAGAGGGGGCTGTCAGCGTTCTCAAACAGAATATGTCTTTCCTCAGCAATGGCAAACATCCGCAAATCGGTAACCCGAAAGGGGATATTACGGTAGTGGAATTCTTTGATTATAATTGCGGCTATTGCAAACATGCCTTGAAATCCGTTCAGGAACTCACCGATAAAGATAAAAACGTCAAAGTGATCTTTATGGAGTTCCCGATTCTGTCGCCGACCTCCGCCACCGCTTCCAAATGGGCGGTTGCTGCGAATATGCAGGGCAAATACTGGGCTTTCCATCAGGCGGCTTTAGAAAGCACCGCGCCTAAAGATGACGCCAACCTTGCCAAAATCGCGCAATCGGTCGGCATGGATGTCGAAAAGGCTAGAAAAGATGCCGAAGGCAAAGAAGTTGAAGCTTATATGAAATCGGTTCGGGAATTCGGCGATAAATTGAAAATCACCGGCACACCGGCCTTTATCGTGGGGCAAGAGATTGTTCGCGGATATGTCGAATATCCGGCCTTTCAGACCATCGTCGATGATGAACGCAAAAAATCCAAATAATTCTGGGTTGATGGAAACGTTATAAATTTTAAAAGGTCAGCCGTATGAAAAAAAATCTTGTTGTTTTTCTGCGGGTGACTTTTGTTTTGCTGGCGATGCTGGCGGCGACCTATTTTGCTTTGAAATTCTACTATCTGACGGAATCGAAAAGCGGAATTGAAAAAGCACTTCTCTTTTCAGATGCCCCTGTGGTTGGCAGTGAAAAAAATCCTTTCACGATTGTTGAATTTTTTGATTATCGGTGCCCCCATTGCTCCACCCTCAATAAAATCCTGATGGAGGCCGTGGGCGATGATATTCGCTCGACGACCAAAATCATTCTGCGTCCCGTGGTGATCGTTGACCAGCAATCTTACCTGATCGGTCAATTTGTGCTGGCGTTGGACTCGCAGAAAAAAGGCGAAACCATCGCTCTGCATAAAGAATTGATGGCTTTGCCCGCCGTTCCCACCTATGAAACGGTCAAGGCGATGGCAGGGGCGCGGGGGCTGAATGTTGAACAGGCTGAAAAAGACGCCGCGCGCTTTCAATCGACGATGATCGAGAATACGGCCTTGGCCCAGACTATCGGCTTCCGGAGTGTACCGGCTTTGGTGATCGGTGACAAAGGCTATATGCCCTTGTATCATATGCCCGGTATCAATGAATTGCGCTTGATGATGATTGATGCCAAGACCAGATTAAAAATCACCTCATGATAAGGATCGAATGCATGAAAAAATTATTGTTACTGATGGCTTTGTTCTTTCCATTCTCCGCGCTGGCCCAGACTGACAACGAAGTTCCGGCTTCTGCGCTCTATGCCTTTGAAACCGCCACAGGGATGAAGGTGGGGGCAGCTTTTGGCACCCTGCATGGCGGGGCGGAAGATGATGAGCTGCTCTCGGTGACATCCCCCGTTTCGCCGCGCGTTGAAATCCACGAAATGAAGGAAGTTGACGGCATTATGCAGATGCGCCGTGTCGAATCGATGCCGATTGTCAAAAATAAAGATAATCTATTGGCGCCCAATGGCTATCATTTGATGTTCATGAATCTGGCGGCCCCTTTCCAAAAGGGAAAAGATATTCCGGTGACGCTTGTTTTTAAAAAGGCAGGCGCTAAAACCATGACCATTCCGGTTATGTCGCGCAAAGTGAAGTAAGAAGATGATTAAGAATGTAATCTTTGATATCGGTGCGGTGTTGGTGGACTGGAACCCGCGCTATTACTATCGTACCGTTATCAAGGACGACGCGGAAATTGAAAAATTCCTGAACGAAGTCTGCACCTTCGAATGGAATCATACGCTTGATCTGGGGCGTCCATGGGAAGATGCGCGGGCGGAACTCATCGCTAAATTTCCTCAATATGAAACCATGATCGATGCTTATTGGCACAATTGGCTGGACATGTTCTCGGGCCCGATTCATGAAAGCGTTGATATCCTGATGGATATCAAACGCCGCGGCTATCCGGTCTATGCGCTGAGCAACTGGAATGACGTGACGTTTCAGACAGCATTAAAAGAATTCCCGTTCTTGCGCCTTTTTGAC
This sequence comes from Rhodospirillaceae bacterium, assembly GCA_003452275.1. Taxonomy (GTDB): domain Bacteria; phylum Pseudomonadota; class Alphaproteobacteria; order Micavibrionales; family Micavibrionaceae; genus UBA1573. The sequence goes on from DMIT01000065.1 coordinate 2,960, forward strand.
GGGCGCATTGTCTCGGGCGAAGTCAAGCTGGCCAAGCCCGACCAACGGATTTACCAGCTCCTCCTCGATACGTATCAGCTTAACCCGCGTGAAAGTCTCTTCATCGACGACCGTCTGGAAAATGTTGAGGCCGCGCGTCTTCTGGGCATCGAATCGGTACAGTTCGTCTCTCCGCGCCAGTTGGAACGTGACCTGATCGACTATGGCATTATTCCTGCGGGCCATGATGACGACGGCGAAGACTTTGCCGGTACGGGCTGCGGCGCGGGTTGTACTTGCCATTCCTGATCTATAGGATTTATTAACCATTTTCATGCTTAATAGCCGGTTTCCCCTGATTTGCATTTTTAAGTCTTTGTTAAGTCAATTCATGCATAGTGAAGATAATAAAAAGGGCAAAATGCCCGTTCAAATCAGAATGAGGGCCTGCGTGATGTTTAATAGTTGTGATTTTATATTAGGAGACAATGACTCGATTGTCATTGTCGTGCCGACACAGTTACCAAAGGATCAACCGTTGACTGTGGAAGTGCATAATAAAGGAATTATCTTCAGATCCGGCGAAGAAGAAGTCGGCGACATTTGCTGTGAACGCAGCGATGTGCTGCAACGTCTGGTCAGCAAAGCCAAGGTCGGGATGATCGAATTTCTGAATGGCGTTCCACGCTTTCCGGCTTATATTTCGGCTGTGGCCGCTATTGAAGTCAGGATTGCAGCATAAAAAAATTCATTGAAGGGTAGATATCATCATGACTGTTGAAATCGGGGATGCCATCGGGCAGGAAGTCGGATTAAAGGTGGAGCTGTTTTCTGTCGGCGGCTCTGACGCGCATCGTGCGCAATTATCAGCCGGCCTTAAAGCTGCGGGTCTGGCGGTTGAGAAGGCCCCCCAAGGCCCCGTGGCAGCGTTCGCAATGGCAAATGCCGCAGGATACTCAGCCCCAGCGGCGGACACCCAGCCATCACGCAGCTTGAATTTTGGACAGAATCTAGGATAGTCACCAGATGGACTTATCTATAAAATTTAGATTCCACCCTTTCTTCTAATTCCTTGCCTTTATCCCCCTACCTAAGTTATTCTGGGCACAGAAGTTCAGAGAATTTCCGGGGCTTGATAACCCCTTAGTGCGGTTTGTGACCGTCAATCACTCCTCGACACCAGTTTTGCGGGAGTTTCTTTATGGAAGATGAAGGATTTACATGGTACGATGACGATAGATTGATCTTTGTCATTGCCTATCTGGCTGTTGGCTGTTCAAGCGGGTTGGCGGGCTTATTATGCGGTTGGTTCATGTGGGGGTAATGTCCCCTGATAGTCATCTGCGGAACGAACTGAGTTCTCCCTTTTTCAAAGAAACTTGAAAACGAACTGATAACACTTAAATTATAAATATAAATCAATTGGTTAGCGTGCAGGTCGTGTGGCCTGCCGACAGGAAGCCTAATCTCGTTTCAGGGCGTTGGGGCTGATGCCTGTTTCTTTTGAAATCATATAGTAAACGGATTCCATTTTTAATTCGCCGCCGGTGCCGTGTAATTTGACGTGATGAGCCATGGCAGCGTCCATCATGATAATCGATTTGTCAGGCTGGTTCCGCTTGCGCATATGCTCTTCGGTCAGATGCACAATCGTTTCGATTGATTTGTCGGATACCGTGATCTTATGGTGCTTTTCGTATCCGGCTTTCAGATTTTTGACAATCGCGATGGTCTGCGGAACATCGGGAACGGCCAGGAAAACCTTCTGGAAACGGCGATCCATTGCCGGATCAATGGCGACATAAATGCGGAACTCGTCCAATGTCGTCGCCCCGATGACGTGCAGATCACCCACGGTCAGATAAGGCTTGATGACTTCCGATAAACCTTTATAGGCACTGCCCGCGCAGGACGGCATGATCTGGTGCATCTCGTCGATAAACAGGATGACTTTGGGGTAAGCGGGGTCGTGATAACGTTCGGCAACCCCTTTGCACAACGGAAGGAAACGGCCCTGAAACTCTGCGGGGCCGGTTGTTCCGGCAGACATGGCGGCAAGGTCAATTTCCATGACGCGGGCATCTTTTAAATAGTCGGGAACATTGCCTGCAATGATCTGTTGCGCAAGTCCTGCGCACAGGGCGGTTTTCCCGACCCCTGCCGGAGCCAGCAGAGCGACGTTTTTGCGCCCTTTTTGCAGCAGGATCAAAATGGCCTGATCGATTTCCTCGTCACGACCGGTAATCGGGTCAAAACGTCCGGCACGCGCCAGTTGGGTGAAATCACGACAATATTTGTGATAAAGTTCCTCTAACTGCTCGTCCGAAACTTTGAATTTGATTTTGCTATCGCCCATGTGTTTGAACTCTTTTGACTATCAGGTTGGCCCTATATCTTGCCATGTGTAGCCCTGAATATAAAGAAGGGAAGTTAAATCTGTATGAATAATCGCATTGGCAATCTGTTCTTTGACCAATGGTTTGGGATGGTATCCGACGCCTGTTCCTGCCTCTGACAGCATCGGGATATCATTGGCCCCATCCCCTACGGCCATCGTTTCTTGACGGGAAATCCCGCAGCGGGCGGTATAATCCCGCAGCAGGGCCAGTTTGGCATTTTTGTCCAGAATGGGGGGCAGGACATGTCCGGTCAAAACCCCGTCTCTGATGTCCAGCCGGTTGCCATGATGACCATGAAATCCGCATTTTCGGGCAATGGCTTCGGTAAAATAGGTAAATCCACCGGAAACCAGATAGCATTCTGCGCCGTGGGCGCGCATGACGCGAATAGTCTCGATCGCCCCCGCATTGATTGTCATCGCGGACAATGTCTGTTCAAGGGCCGAGATAGACAGGCCGTCCAGCATCTTGACGCGCTGTTCAAGCGCCTCTTGAAAGTCCAGCTCGCCGCGCATGGCGCGTGCGGTGATGGCGGCTATTTTATCTTGAAGGCCTGCAAAGGCCGCCAGATCATCCAATGTCTCTCCCGCGACAATGGTGGCATCCATATCCGCAAGCAATAGTTTCTTGCGGCGGTGGGACGCGGGAAGCATGAAAACATCATGATAGGCGCGCCCCGCTATTTCCGTGATGGCATGAAACAGGTCGGGGGAAAGGTCGGCATCGATTTCTATGTCCGCGGCCTTGTCCTGATGCAGCCAGCGCAGCTTGTCAGGCCTGAAAAGTGGATGGAGCGAGGCGATAAAATCCGCGCTGAGCGGAAAATCTTTGCGTCCGGCAACAAAGACGACAACATGAGATGTCATCAACTTTGGTCCTTCCGCAGGCGGGATACAAAGAACCCGTCCATGCCGCCGATACTGGACAAATGCGACGGCAGGATACGGATATCGCCGCGCGGGGTGATAATCTCGCTCAACCCGCCCAGTTCATGGACATGGACAGCCTGACGGGACAATTCGGGATGTAGTTCCAGAATGCGTTCGATCTGGTATTCGCCTTCGCATTTTTGCAGGGAACAGGTGCAGTAAATCAGCGTGCCGCCGGGGGCCAGCATATTGACGGCGTTCTCTAATAATTTTTCCTGCAATTCGATCAGGGAATGAATGTCATTGGGGCTTTTCATCCAGATGACATCCGGATTGCGGCGGGCGGTTCCGGTGGCGGAACAAGGGGCGTCGAGCAAGATAAAGGGCACTTGTTGCCGTGTTTTCCAGACGGCGGCATCGGCGACCTCGATTTTGACGCGGTCATCCAGACGCAGGCGTTTCATGTTTTCCTGCAAGCGGTGCAGACGTTTTGCGGATCGGTCAATCGCCACCACATTGGCGCCCAGACTGGCCAATTGCGCGGTCTTTCCGCCCGGTGCGGCACATAGGTCAACCACCGTCTGACCGTCAATCTGGCTGCCGAATAATTTAACGGGGATGGCGGCTGCTGCATCCTGAACCCACCACATGCCATCATTGAATCCGGGTAATTCCGTTACCATTCTGGCGGCCTGTAAGCGCAGACTTCCGGTCGGCAGGATGGTCGCGCCTAATTCTTCAGACAGGGATTCCGCGGTCACGGCGCGTTTCACAGAGATATCCAGCGGGGCCTCGTGTAAATTGGCAGCGGCAATATCAATGGCGTTTTTGAGACCGAAATCCTCGATCCACATTTTGAGGAGCCACTCCGGTGTGTTGAGGCGGGCAATGTCCTGACGCGTCGTCCAGTTTTTGCCCTCGGCGGCAATGCGGCGCATCAATGCGTTGACAAAGCCTTTGATGCGTCCATGACCTTCGGATTCGACCAACATCACCGACGTATTGACTGCGGCATGGTCGGGAACATTCATGAATACAAGTTGCGCAACCCCCAACCGTAAAACATATTCCAATATGGGCGGGTTCAAAGGTTGATCGGGCCGTGACAAGGAACGGCGGATCAGGTCATCGATCTGCCCCAAGCGTCTGATGACCGTGGTCACCAACATACGCACAAACGCGCGATCCCGTTGGGCAAGAGCTGAAAATTCGCGATTTTCATCAAGCGCCTGATCCAGAGTATGTCTTTGCCCAAAGACCTGTTGCAGAATATACAGGGCGACTTTGCGGGCCTGTAACATTTCTTTCTGCGATGGGCCTTGTTGCCCCTGATCGTACGGGTCAGATGGCGAAGGATGGTCGGATGAGGAAGGTGCTTGTGTCATAGAGTTTACTTTTAAACGAGTTTCGGGGGGAAGTAAATCTGGTGATATGTGGTTCGTGTATTTATCATAATTATCTAGGCCAGAAAATGTTGCAGGGTTTGTAGGTCTTGCCTTAATGACTGGTATTTCTTTTCCTGATCGGGGGCGGTGCCATAGATGTCCCCCAGATAAATCTCGTCTTTCAGCAATTCTTCGGCAAAGGCGGCAGATAAAATGGCTTCGTTGGAAAAGGCTTTCATCTGGAAAGCCAGCCCCAGAATGATAGACCCCGTTCCCATGGTGGCCAGATAGATGGCCATCAATTGCCCGTCCGAGAGGGTTGCCACATGCTGCGCAATGGCCTGATGGATAGCGGGTGATTGGGTCAGCGGGGATAAACCGGTGGTGGTGGACAGACGTAATGCAAATGCCTGTTCAAACCAGACGATAAAGGGATTCCACTGGGTTTCCTGTGCTTGTTTATATTGCTGCGGTTCTTCCGTACGATAACAGATCAGATCGGTATCAATATAACCCAGCATTTCTTCTTCCAGCGCCTTGCGATGCGGAGTGACGCGATCCACCAAGGTCATGGTCATCTGGCAAACGGGCATGGTCAGGGGGAGAATCTCTTCTTTCTGATCCTCCCATTCCTGCACAATGACCTCTGCCAGAGGGCGCGATGGAATAAAGAAAATTTGTTTGGCGGGCGTGCGTACGGGTTTGTTATCCAGTAATAACTGGTAACCGTCTGCGCTTTTGTCGGCTAATGAAACTGACTGGTAAAAACGTTTCATTTTTTGAGCGTCTCACACAATTTTGTGAAATCGGCAGGGGATTTGATTGTTGAAACTTCCCCGAGGACATTTTTCAAAAAGGCGCTTAATTCTACGGTTTTTTCGGGCGGTAACTGGCATTCAATGCGCCCTTCCTTGATCTGGGCCGTCATTTTGATCTGGTGCATAGCCGCACCATTTTCACGATAGGGGTTGAAAAGACCGCTGGTCTGAACCGGCCCTAAATTGATGGTGAATTCATTTTCCTTGTCGAAGGAATATTTAGGGCGAAAACCGGATGTCATGTTCATGGCAAATTGCGCCTTTAATTCCTGCGCCCCGTAGGTTCCCGATAATATAAAATGGGCGGCATCCTGTTTTTCGTTGGGATAGATGCCGGCATCTTCCAGATAGAGAGCCAGCGGTGTAAAGACAGCTTCATCAATCTTGAGATGGGTCAGGTGGAAATTTTCAATGACCCGATTTTTGGCAATCAGGTCGAAAGGGCCAAAGGAAATCAGCATATGATCCGCAGACAGGCTGCCGCTATTTCTAATCCTGTCGATACGCAATTTTTCGACTTCGATTGAAAATTGCGGAAACAAGTTAAAGGTCTTGAGCTGACCGAATGAGGCTTCCCCTTGGAAAATCTGCGAGAAAGCTTGTTCCAGTCCGCGTTTATGGCTGTCCGATGTACCGGATGCGACTTGTAATCCGAAAAGTGCCAGCGCCCCTAAAACCGCGACCAGAACCAATAATCTAAAAATCCATTTTTTCATGATAATCCCCGTGTTCTGCCCCGTGTTCTGCACAGCCTTGAAAAATTTAAGTTGCTTTCCTTTTATCATCAAACGGGTCGGCATCATAGAGCGGATTGAAACCGAAGGCTTTGAAGGTCTGTTTCATATCGTCCGGCAACGGGGCTTTGATATCCAGCAATTCGTTCGTTTTCGGATGGCGGAAAACCAGCCGTGCGGCATGAAGATGAAGTCTGCCCGACAGGCTGTATTTATTCAGAATGTCGGTCAGGCCACCATATTTTTCGTCCCCGATAATCGGGCAGCCAAGGCCATCGGCGGTATGGACGCGGATCTGGTGCATTCGTCCGGTGCGCGGCCAGAAAGCGACGAAAGCGGCTTCGTTATCTTTGCTGCGTTCAATGACGCGGTACAGTGTTTTTGATTCCTTGCCGTTGACAGGGTCGATGACCATGGCTTCCTTGCGGGGGCCTTCGCCTTTGATAAGAGCTGCGTCAATCTCGCCTTTGTCTTCTCGGGGGGCAGGACTGACGACCGCCCAATAGATTTTCTTGATGTCGCGCCCCGCGAATAAATCGCCAAGGGCCGAGGTCACGGCCAAGGAACGCCCGCAGACCAGAACCCCTGAGGTATCGCGATCCAGACGATGGATCAAGCGAGGGGCAACGCCTTTCAGGTTACGCAATGTCGCCAGCATCCCGTCCACATGGCGGGTAATGTTTGGCCCGCCCTGTACCGGCAGGCCATAAGGTTTATTGAGGACAAGCACATGCCCGTCATCATAGAGCGAGATGGACTCCAGATAGGCTTTGTCGCCGTCTTTCGGGGTGAAGGTGATCTTGCCGGTTTTTTCTTCGGCAGGTGGAATGCGAATGGATTGTCCCGCCTCCAGCCTTGTATCGGTCTTGGCGCGTTTGCCCTCTACCCTCACCTGACCGGTGCGCACCATTTTCTGCAGCAAGGCATAAGGGGTTTTGGGCAGGTTCTTTTTCAACCAGCGGTCAAGGCGTTGTCCATCGTCATCTTCATGAACTGTAAAGTGGCGAATATCGTTGCTCATGCTGCGAATGTCCTTATCAGAAATAACCCCAAGAATGTAGTGGCAATAGATAGTATCACGGAAGCAGCCACATAAAACGCCGCATAAAGATATTGCCCGCGTTCAAATAATAGAAAGCTCTCCAGAGAGAAAGCCGAGAAAGTCGTAAAGCCGCCCAAGATGCCGACCACCGCAAATAACCTGATCTCTTCCGACCAGTTTTGAACATCGGCCAGCCATCCGACGATAAGGCCGATACAGAAAGAGCCGAGAAGATTGATGGTCAATGTGGACCATGGAAAATTCGTCCATCCTGCTTTCAAAAACAGCAATCCGGCCCCATGTCGCATCATCGACCCGATGGCGCCGCCTATTCCGACGATGAGAAAGTTTGATAACATTGCTGAACCTGCTTGTTGCGCGCAAATCATGCAGGATGTCAGGCACGACCTCAATAGTTTTTTTCAAAACGCAATTGCCCCTCGCTCTGCTAGACGAGGGGCAATCATGTGTTAAGGCTGCAAACAAACAGGAAGTCTTGAAAATACCCGTTCCTTTCTTTTGCTTTTATTGACTCGCCAATTGGTCGAGAGCTATCTGGCTCGCGCACTGGCGATAGGCTTTTGTAGCCATGATTGTTTGCAAGTCTTGGTTTTCAGCATTGCGCTGAGACCGGCCTGAAACATTCGAATGGGCGATACCGTGCTGTTGTGGGTGTAGATGGGATTGGCATCGCTTTTGAATGAAGGCCGGGGCGGGAGAAGGGGAAAAAACTTTGGGAATGGCATGTTCATAAGCCATTTGCGGTTTGAGAAGCGGCAGGATAATCTCTGCCTTGGCTGTACTGGCCGACATCAGCAGGGCTGCCGCAATAGTCAGGCATATAATGGTAAGCCAGAGTGCCACAAGATTTTGAAAGGCGTGACGAGATACTTCCGAAGCGCGCTGGACTTTATACTGCATGGCAACCTACCCGTAACTTTTAAATCCGGAACCTTGTGGTTCTCTGTGTGTGGTCTTTCTGGCAGGGATTTGAATGGCATCCCCTATATCTTTATTACATCACACCACATATTTTATGACAAATATTTTCGTTTCGATTTTGTCTGGAAGTTTTCTCAAAAACAGATCAAATTGAATCGAATCTCAATAAAGGGCTCAAAAACATGATAAAAGCAGGCGTGATCGGTCATCCGATTGCACATAGTAAATCCCCGTTGCTTCACGGTTACTGGTTAAAACAGTATGGGATCGCTGGCGAATATAAGACGTATGATATTGATCCTGCTTCTCTGGAAAC
>DMIT01000028.1 GCA_003452275.1 Rhodospirillaceae bacterium
CGCTTGCGCCCGATTGTGTCGGCAAGCCAGCCGGAGATAGGAAGAATGATGGCATTCGCAACCAGATAGGATGTCAAAACCCATGTACTTTCTTCGGGTGACGCCCCCAACTCGCCCGCAATATGGGATAAGGATACGTTGGTGATCGTGGTGTCCAGAACCTCCATAAACGTCGCGAGACTAACCGCGATGGTCACGAGGTAAGGGTTAGGCACATAACCATCCATCCTTTTTTTGATGGCAGCGATCATTCTTTCGTTCCCGTATGGACAGTTGGAACAACCGACAGACCAGACCCCAGAATGACATCAGGTACCGACGGATTATCCAGCGTGATTTTGACAGGAACCCGTTGCACGATTTTCACAAAATTCCCTGTGGCATTTTGCGGCGGAAAGGCCGAAAATCTGGCTCCCGTACCGCTTTGGATACTGTCCACCTTTCCGGTCAATTTTAAATCGGGATAGGCATCAACCTCGATATCTACTGTTTGTCCCGCTTTCATATCGCTCAGTTGCGTTTCTTTAAAATTCGCAATCACCCAGAATTTATTGCCCACCAGAGACAATAAATTTTGCCCCGCCTGAACATAATTTCCGGCAACAACGCCACGGCTGGTAATACGCCCATCAAAAGGGGCGATGATTTTGGTATCGGCCAGATTTTTGGCAGCCTGCGCCACATCGGCTTCGGCCTGTTTCACAAGAGCGGTATTTTCATCCGTCGCAGATTGTGCAACGGCGATGGTTTGCGGAGCGGTTTGCGCGGTTGACAAACGGGCCTTGGCATCGTTCAGCGCCTCTAACGTCCTTTGTTCTTCGGCAATCGCGTCATCCAGTTGTTGCTTGCTGCGTGCCAGATCACTGAGGGAGCGGACGCGTTTCAATGCTTTCGCGGCATTGGCATAGGTGGCTTCGGCCTGTTTCACTTGTGCCGCCGCCGCCAATTCACCGGATGGCGCAGAGACGCGGGTGGACTCATAACTCTGAACCGACCCCGCCACGCGTGCTTTCGCGGCATCCAGCGCGGCATTCGCGCGATCTAATGCCAATTGGTAATCCGTGGGGTCAATTTCTAAAATCACATCGCCTCCCTTCACCGATTGGTTATCTGCCACATTCAGCGTCTTCACATAGCCGGACACGCGGGGACTGATGGTTGCAATATCCGCCTCCAGTTGTGCATCGTCGGTTTTTTCTTTGCCCGCAGATAAAACCACGCCCAAACCAACCCCTGCCCCGACCAGAACGAGGAAAATCAGGATCACAAATTTTCTTTTTGATGAAACCATCATAAAATCCTTTTTAAACTAAACTGTATAGTTTAATATATAAGCAGTGGATATTTACTGTCAATGTCTATAAAGGATATAAAGATGGAAAATTCTAAGAGAAAAAGCAGCATCAAGCGCGACCAGATTCTAAAGGTTGCCGGTCAATTATTTATGGAACACGGGTTTAACGCCGTGACCATGGATGCAATTGCCGAAGCCGCCCCCGTGTCCAAACCCACCCTTTATAACCATTTTGAAAATAAACCTGCCCTTTTCTTCGCGGTGATGGAAGCCCGCGCCGACAGTCTTTTCCGCGCCATCGAAAATGAAATAAAACCCGACCAGCCGATTGAGAAAACACTGACTAATATCGGGCATAGCTTTCTGGATGTCGTTCTGCGCCCCGAAGGTGTCCGCATGTATCGCGTCATGGTAGCCGAAAGCGGCCAGTTTCCAGAGCTGGGAAAGATATTCTATGAATCGGGGCCGCGTCGGATTTCCGCGCTTATTTCATCCTATCTGCGCAAAGAACATGAATCCGGACGCCTGAATGTCCCCCACCCCGATATGTCCGCCAATTTTTATCTGAATATGATTAAAGGCAACGGGCATATGCAATGCCTGATGTCGCTCAAAGAAAAAATTCCGCCCAAGGACAGGGCGGAAGTCATTGATTATGCGGTCTCCATCTTCCTGAAGGGGCATCGCCCTAATGCAGGATAACAACGTGAGAACGTAATTGCAGGTTCGATCCGTCAATACGAATGGCACTTAACATCACATCGCAATTATCTTTGAAAGCCGCCATGATATTCGCCGGAGCCGCCCCTAAAGAATGCAGTTTCTGATGAAGCAACGCCTGCACTTCGCCGCTGCGCATATCGACCAGAACGGTCTCGGCACGTACGAATGTCGGGTCATCCAGAATAATGTGAACCCCGCCATTGTCGCGTAATTGGAAACTTGAATGAATATCTGGCATAATGGTTTCCTCCGTTTGCGGCGCATCAATTTTTGCACTGCACAGAGAGAGACTATCAAATGTCCGTTAATCAGGGCTTAGCAATAGATAAAATTTTATCTATCTCCGCATATTTCTCAGCTTTCCTGCAATTTCTTTAATCCGTTGAGACGGTAAAGCTCATCCCGCAAGTCGGGAGAAAAATTATATAGTCCCGGAAGCCGCAATTTGATCATTTTATCAACGGCAGGCGACAGAATGGTGATGGTCACTGCCGATTTCCCCTCTCCCGCCGTGGTCAGGGCCTTTTTCAAAGCCTCCATCGCATTGCTATGCTCAAGGGTCAAGGCCACTTCATGCACCTTATCGATCAGCATCTCGTCCAGCGGTTTGACATCCTGAACCGTCAGACGCAGGGCATCATCCTTCATTTCCACATCGGCTGACAACAGAATGGATTTCCCGACCTCCAGAAATTCGCGGGAACGGGTCAGCACTTCCGAGAAAAGCAGAACCTCATAAACCCCCGACGTATCGGACAAAGTCAGAAACGCAAATTTATTGCCGCTTTTTTGCGAAATTTTTTCTGATTTACGCAGCAGAACACCGGCAAGCTGAACACGCAACATCGGACGATCCGCTAATTTTTGTGCGACCTCGCTATAACGGATAATGCGCATCCGCTCCAGTTGCGCCATTTTGGAATCCAGCGGGTGCGCCGACAAATAGAATCCGATGGCCGAAAATTCATTCGATAATTTTTCAAGCGGCGACCATTCGGTGACCTGCGGCAAATGGTGCGACACCAGATCGGCAGATGCCGTTTCTTCCATCGCGAACAAACTATTTTGCGCACTCTTACGTTCTTCGGCAAGGGCTGCCGCATAATGAACCAGACTTTCCGCTCCCTCGAACAGTTGGGCGCGGATCGGGTGGATGGTGTCGAACGCGCCTGCCGCCACCAGATTTTCAAACTGGCGTTTATTCAGGGTGCGGGAATCCATTCGTTTCAGAAAATCTTCCAGATTCTTGAACTCGCCATTGCTATGGCGTTCAGCCAGAACGGTTTCCATCGCCTGAACGCCAACCCCTTTGACCGCCGCCAACGCATAGCGTATGGCTCCGTTTTCGACCTTGAAATCCACGAGCGATTTATTAATGTCCGGCAACAACAACGGAATTTTCATTTCCTGAAGCGCTTGTTTGAACACTGCCAGCTTATCGGTGTTGCCCATATCGAGGGTCATCGATGCTGCCATAAATTCCACCGGATAATTGGCCTTCAGCCATGCTGTCTGATAAGCGACCAAGGCATAGGCCGCCGCGTGAGATTTGTTGAAACCATAGCCCGCGAATTTTTCGATGATCTCGAAAATCTCGACAGCGCGTTCGGGCTTCACATCGGAATGTTTTCCGGCCCCCTCGACGAAAATGGCACGTTGATTATCCATTTCCTCTTTGATTTTTTTACCCATCGCGCGGCGCAGCA
>DMIT01000188.1 GCA_003452275.1 Rhodospirillaceae bacterium
CATCCAGTTCGCGAATGATAATCGGCACTTCATGTAACTGGGCTTTTTGCGCGGCTCTCCAGCGGCGTTCACCGGCAACGATTTCGTATGAATCCGAACCGTCATTTAACGGGCGAACCAGAATAGGCTGGATCAACCCATGCTGGGAAATCGATTTGGCCAGTTCGTTAATGCTGTCAGTATTGAAATGATGACGGGGTTGGTATTTCCCGGGAATAAGCTGGGAAATCGATACCAGCTTGCGCCCATTGGGGGTGGCTGACGGGGCGTCATTGTCTGGTAAATCGGCAGCTTCGGAATAGGGAGATGGATGATCGTTTTCATCTTCTCCGAACAGGGCGTTTAAACCGCGGCCCAAGGCACGACGTTTCGGGGCTGTTTCATTATTGGCTTCGGATATGGACATTATGCACTGATTTCCTGAGATGATATTTTGTTTTCAATGAGTTTGGAATTATCCTGCGCGTCGGACGTTTCAAGGCGGGTGATCTCCATGATTTTTTTCTCACGGCGGATAATTTCTCCGGCAAGGCGGATATAAGCCTGCGCCCCGGGGCATTTCATATCATAGACAATTGCCGGCAGCCCATAGGACGGAGCTTCGGACAATTTGACATTGCGGGGAATGACGGTGTTATAAACTTTTTCACCAAAAAATTCGCGAACATCATCGGCCACAGCACCCGACAAACGGTTGCGTGGATCGTACATGGTCAGCAAAACGCCATGAATATCCAGTTTGGGATTGAAATGTTGCTTGACGCGTTCGATGGTTTTAACCAGATGCGACAGACCTTCCAGCGCATAGAATTCACATTGTAACGGTACGACAATCGCATCCACCGCCACCAGCGCGTTCAGGGTGACGAGAGACAAAGATGGTGGACAATCGATAATCACATAGTCAAAAGGTAACGGGCGGCGCAGAGCCTCACGCAGTCTATATTCACGACGTTTGGCAGTGACCAGTTCGATTTCAGCCCCCGCAAGGTGCATCGACGATGGAACGACATAAAGGCCGGGGACTTTGGTCGGGACACATAATTCGGCAGGATTTAATCCTTCTTCGAATAAAAGATCATAGGCACTTTTGCGAATTTCGGAACGTTTGACACCCAGACCGGTGGAGGCATTTCCCTGCGGGTCAAGGTCGAGAAGCATCACCCGTTTGCCAACGGCTGCCAAAGCGGTCGCCATATTAACGGCAGTCGTGGTTTTTCCAACGCCGCCTTTTTGATTGGCAATGGCGAGGAGGCGGGGAAGTTTTTCACCTTTTTTAAGGGGCGGATCAATTTTACGAGGAGTAGATGGGGTAACCTGAGATGCTTGTATCATCTAAGCGAGTCCTTTTTTGGCCTGTTGTGTCAGTTTATTTTTGATGATTAGGAATGACCTTAATCTACCCAAAGGGAGGCGTAAGGTCAAGTAAATTCAAAGTTTCTGGACGTTTTTCAGTATCAGGATTTGCGCCAATTTATCGGTCTGGCTGGGGATGGATTCCACCTGAAACCCGTAGAGTTTTTGGGCCTCTGCGATTTCTGAGTCAGCCTTGGCCCCTTTGGGAAAAATAAGGGTCAACTGTGGATGATTTTCCCACCATTGCTCAGTCAGGGCCAAAAGATCACCGAGGGAAGCCAGCGCGCGCGCCGTAATGACATCCGGTTTAATGCCATTCAAATTATCTACAGACTCGATACGGCGGTTGTGGATAAGAACGGGGGTATCTGTTTCACGTGAAATTGTGGAGAGAAAAGAGCATTTCTTGGTGTCCGATTCAATCAGATGAACCGAAAGATCAGGACGTTCTATCGCAATCACCATTCCCGGAAATCCCGCCCCTGACCCGATATCAAACAGGATTTTTGCATCGACGGGAATAAGCGGAATGATCTGGATCGAATCTTCGAAATGCCTGACTTTTGCATCCGCAACAGTCGAAGGGGCCACCAGATTGATAACCTTTGACCATTTCGTCAGCAATTCCGCATATTTTAAAAGTTTCGTGGAAAGGGGATGATTAGGCGACTTTACCATCAGGTTTCTTCTTTATAAAGCGGAGGAGAGCAGTGATCGCGGCAGGGGTAACCCCTGAAATACGCGAAGCTGCGCCGAGAGTGGCAGGACGGGCGGCTGATAGTTTTTGACGAATTTCGGTAGAGAGACTACCGATTTCAGAATAATCCAGATCAACCGGCAGAAGCAAAGCTTCGTCACGACGGAAGGCGGCAATATCCAGATCCTGCCGGTCGGTATAGCCGGCATAGGTGGAATCAATTCTGACCTGTGCGACGATATCCTGATGGATATTTTGCAGTTCAGGCCAGACACGCGCCAGATCATCCCATGTAATATTGGCCATTTTAATCAGGTCAAAGACAGGGCGGCGCACACCATCCATATTGACCTGAACGCCATATTGGGCGAGTTCATTCGGCGTCTTTTTCAATTCCATCATCAATTGACGGGCATGGGCCAGATCTTGTTTTTTCTGTTCCCAAACTGCCTGACGCTGGACTCCCACACAGCCAATGGCAATTCCCTTGTCGGTCAGGCGTTGGTCGGCATTGTCGGCACGCAAGGAAAGACGATACTCGGCACGACTGGTAAACATGCGATAGGGTTCGGGGGTGCCACGCGTAATCAGGTCGTCAATCATGACCCCGATATAGGCCTCGGCGCGATCTAGTATGAAATAATTCTCTAATGTTTCACGTGAAACCACGTCCTGACCTGCGCGAATGGCGGCATTAATTCCCGCCATTAATCCTTGCGCCGCAGCTTCTTCATATCCTGTGGTGCCGTTAATTTGTCCGGCAAGGAATAACCCCTTGGCGGTTTTTGATTCCAGAGAAGGTTTCAAATCGCGCGGATCACAGAAATCATATTCAATGGCATAGCCATATTGAAGGACAGAAACATCTTCCAACCCCGGAATAGACGTGAGCAAAAGATGCTGGACATCAATCGGCAAAGAGGTCGAAATACCGTTCGGATAGACAGTATGGTCGTCCAGCCCTTCGGGCTCCAGAAAAATCTGGTGGCGTTCCTTATCGGCAAAACGCATGATTTTATCTTCAATCGACGGGCAATAACGCGGGCCGCGCGAAGTAATCTGACCGGAATACATCGGTGCCCGTTTGATGTTATCGCGGATCACCTGATGGGTTTTTTCAGAGGTATAGGTCATATAGCAGGAAATTTGCGGAACGGTAATTTCACTGTTCAGGAATGAAAACGGCTTGGGCGGGTTATCGCCTTTTTGCTCTTCCAGAATCGACCAGTTAATCGTGCGACCATCCAGACGGGCGGGAGTTCCGGTTTTAAGACGTCCCAGCGGAAGTTTCAATTGTTCCAGAGATAATGCAAGACCAACCGATGGCGCTTCACCCACCCGACCGGCAGGGGTTTGTTTTTCGCCCTGATGAATAATCCCGCGCAGGAAAGTACCGGTCGTCAACACAACCGCGCCGCACCGGCAAACAGTTCCATCTGCCAGAACAACACCGCGAACATCATTTTCATCTTCGATGATAAGGGATTCGGCTCCTTGGGAAATGATTGTCAGGTTCGGCGTATTTTGTAACATATCCTGCATTGCCAGACGATAAAGCTTGCGGTCAGCTTGTGCCCGCGGCCCTTGTACGGCTGGGCCCTTAGATGCATTCAGGATGCGGAACTGGATACCGGCTTTATCAATAACGCGCCCCATGACACCGTCCAGCGCGTCAATCTCGCGCACCAGATGACCTTTGCCCAGACCGCCGATGGCAGGGTTGCAGGACATCGCACCAATTGTATCAAACCGATGAGTGACCAGAGCAGTTTTTGCGCCCATCCGCGCAGCGGCAGCAGCGGCTTCGCACCCTGCATGTCCGCCCCCGATCACAATGACATCGAAATTTGAATGATCCATCACCAAACCTGTTTTTTAAATAAAGCAAAATTATCCACATCTTTTACAGGATAATGGGGATAAAGTGCAAATATATTCGCGTGCGGGAAAGTATTTTCTGCGTTTAGGTTTGTTGTACCCATAAAGGATTTTTAAGGCCGGCAATCATCTTTCCATGATCGTCCTGTTCCTGTTGGGAGAGAGTAAAAGAACGCGGCGCGCGATAAGGCCGTTCTTTGCGTTTTTCACTCGCCCCCGCTGCGGCAGTGGCGTTGGTCGCATTTTGTGCTGCCAGCCCCAGCCCATGTTGACGACCACCAATCAATTCCAGATAAACTGCTGCCAATAACTGGGCATCAAGCAACGCGCCGTGAAGTTCGCGCCCAGATAAATCCACCCCGAAACGGCGGCATAAGGCGTCAAGATTAGCAGGGGAGCCAGGGTATTTTTTACGGGCAATCAATACCGTATCAATCGCATCGGCCAACTTGAACGGCGGAAAGCCATAGCCTTTCAATTCGGCATTCAGAAATTTGATATCGAACGCCGCATTATGAATGACCAGTTTGGCATCCCCGACAAAGTCCAGAAAGCTTCCGACCAATTCACCGAAGACAGGCTTATCTTTCAGAAATTCGGTCTTGATACCGTGAACGGCAACGGCCCCCGCATCTACATCACGTTCGGGGTTAATATAATGGTGCCATACCTGACCGGTGGGAAGATGGTTGAGCAGCTCAACGCAACCGATCTCGATGATGCGGTGCCCATCTTCAGGGTCCATTCCGGTGGTTTCAGTATCAAGAACGATTTCGCGTGTCATGACAGAGAATGTAATATTTTTTTGAGTTTTTGCAATGTAAATGCACGCCCCAGACCTGTTGGCACCACGAAATCCGATAATAACCTCTTATCATGATCGGGCATTTGGGAATCTAGAATGGCTTTGTATTTTTCAGAATTCATCCCCTTGCGCGACAAAACACGGGATTTCTGGAGGAAAGAGGGCGCCGTAACACAAATGGTTTTGCTGCATATTCTATCACGTCCGCTTTCATACAATAAAGGAATATCCAGAACAACGGTGCGGCGACCAGCGCGACGGCATTTGGCAATAAATCTTTGCTGTTCTGCCCAGACCAGAGGGTGAAGGATGGATTCCAGTCTGGCTTTGGCAACAGGGTCGGAAAAAATAATGCGGGCCAAGGCTTCACGGTCGACAGACTGGCTGGTTCTATTCCATGCCGTAGGGAAGTTGCGGCGAATATCCGCACGCGCGTCTCCCTTTAAGAGTTGATGGACACATGCATCGGAATCGAACACAGGCACTTTCAGCACGCGCAGCAATCTTGCGGTCACTGATTTTCCCATACCGATAGAGCCGGTTAAACCAATAATCTTCATAACGCCTGTGAGAACCCCCTTTAAGTTTTAGAGAAGGCTGTTAAACTCCATATATGACACAAAAAATCGCCTTGGTCGATGATGACCGTAATATCGTAATGTCCGTTAAACTGGCGCTGGAGAGCGAGGGCTTTGCCGTGGTCGCTTTTCATGACGGAGAAGAGGGGTATGCGGGGATTCTGGCGGAAAAACCTGATCTGGCGGTTCTGGACGTTAAAATGCCGCGTATGGACGGCATGGAATTGCTGACCAAATTGCGTGAAGTCGTCACTGTTCCGGTCATTTTCCTGACATCCAAGGATGACGAGGTCGATCAGGTGATCGGCCTTCGTCTAGGGGCCGATGATTATATCACCAAACCTTTCTCTCAACGCTTGCTCATTGAACGCATCAGATCGGTGCTGCGGCGGTATGCTGCGACAATCCCCGTAAAACAAGGCGATATCCATGACCAGTCCTATCTGATTACCCGCGGTTCTCTGGAACTGGATGACAGCCGCCATTTGTGCAAATGGAAAGGGGAAACGGTCAACCTCACCGTGACGGAATATTTACTGATTAAAACTTTGGCCATATCTCCTGGGCATGTAAGGTCCCGCGACCAACTTATCACCGCCGCCTATGGCGAAAGCATCTATGTGGATGATCGTACCATTGATACCCATATCAAACGGATTCGCCGGAAAATGCGTGAAATCGATAAGAATTTTGATGAAATTGAAACGCTATATGGCGTTGGTTACAGGTATAAAGATATATGAATACATCCCGCGACACTGTGGTTGAACATGAACCGGCTATTGCACCAAGGCCACTTAGTCGCCTGACTTATAAAATCCTGAGCATTAATATTGTCACTCTGGCTGTGCTGGCGATGAGTTTTTCCTATATTGCTCAAACGCGTGAGAATTTAATCAGCAACGAAGTTGAAAATTTCGGGACAGAGGCGCGCATTTATTCCATGGTATTGAATAAAGTGTGGCAAACGCCGGATGTGAGTTCCAAGCAGGCGGCGCAAATATTGTCCGAGCTTAATTTGCATAGCGATCAACAGGTCAATCTCTATTCGGCAGATGGAAAACGCATTGTTACTAACGGTCGCATCCCCGAACGTAAAATCTATATCGAAATCCATGATATCAATTTAAATCCTGTCGCGCGTTTTTTTGCAGCCATGGAAAACTGGGTATCGGTCAATTTTAAATTGCCCATTTTTCCGGGGGCAGAAGAGTCCTTGAACACAGATAGGCCAAAATTCGAGCAGACAGTCGATGGCTTGAATATTGCGGCATGGTCTGCGCCTGATGGTGGTCTTATTTTGACGGCGCAGACCGAACTTGCGCATAATCAACAAAAAGTCGGTGTCCTCCAGTTGGTACGGCGGGATATGCAGATTGAGGAAAGTTTTGCGACCACACGTCTGGATGTGATGCGTTTCTCGCTCATATCTTTGGCGATGACCATTTCTTTTTCTCTTTATCTTGCAGGATTGATCGGCCACCCGTTGCGCAATCTGGCACGGGCGGCAGAGGCCTTTCGCTTAAGTCGCGGGCGCGATGCGCAAATTCCTGATCTATCTGATCGCAATGACGAGATTGGTGAATTGTCACAGGCGATGCGCGAAATGACGGATGCTCTTAAAAAACGCCTGACAGCAATTGAACAATTTGCGGCGGATGTCGCACATGAATTGAAAAACCCGATCAGTTCGATGAAAAGCGCGATTGAAACCTTGCCCAAGGTTAAAAATGAAACAGATCGGGCGGGG
>DMIT01000035.1:0-1167 GCA_003452275.1 Rhodospirillaceae bacterium
AGTCACGAAGTTTTTTTATTTCATTCCGCGCGCTCTCACTTGTCATTGCGAGGGGGCATGGCCGAGGGCAATCCATCTTTGCCTGGAATGGCAAAGCAAGAACTTCGTCACTTCGTTCCTTCGCGTGGTGGGGCAGGTTAAGTTAGGCAAAAAAATCCCCCTGAGCGGGGGATTTTTTTTAGTTTAGTTTGTTTTTGAAATATTCGAGGAAGTCGCTGTCTGGGGAAAGGAGGAGGGTTGTTTCGCCGTTTGACAGAGATTTTTTGTAGGCTTCCAAGGAACGATAGAACGCATAGAATTTCGGGTCTTGATTAAAGGCTTTGCCATAGATTTCAATAGCGGTTTTATCACCTTCCCCACGCAATGTTTCAGACTCGCGCTGGGCTTCGGCCAGAAGGATGGTGCGTTCTTTATCGGCTCTGGATTTGATCTCGAGCGATAATTGTTCGCCTTCGGCGCGGGCTTCTTGCGCTTCGCGGGCGCGTTCGGAACGCATCCGGTCAAATGTCGCTTGCGTTACCTGTTCCGGAAGGTCGGCACGCACGATACGCACGTCCACAACTTCGATTCCGAAACGCTTGGCTTCGACGTTCACCGTTTGTTGAATATCTTCCATGAGCGCGTCGCGCTTGGTGGACAGAATATCTTGCAACGTGGCTTTACCCATCGCGCTGCGTACCGCAGAGTTGATGATGGTGTGAAGGCGTGTCTGCGCTCCGGCCTCGGTATTCAAAGTCTGGAAAAACTTGAGAATATCGACGATTTTATAACGGGCGAAGGAGTCAACGGACAGACGTTTCTGGTCAGCCAGCAATACTTCTTCGGATGGCGGATCGACGTTTAGAATGCGTTTTTCAAAGACGCGAGTCTGGTCAAGAAAAGCCAGTTTAAAATGCAGTCCCGGTTCGGCAATCTGGTCTTTCGGGTTACCGAAACGCATGACCAGAACCTGTTGGTTTTCCTGTACCGTAAAGACCGAGGTCGAGAAAAGAATGAAAACAACAATTGCGGTGATTGCCAGAGATAAAATTTTACCTTCGTTCATTATTTGGATTCCTTTTTCAGTTCATTAAGGGGAAGGTATGGCAGGACATTGCTGTCTTTATTGCCCAGAATAACCGTTTTGGTATTCTGCAGGATATCTTCCATCGTTTCCAGATACATGCG
>DMIT01000035.1:1174-3447 GCA_003452275.1 Rhodospirillaceae bacterium
GCTTCGGCAGATTGACGCATTTTCTCGGCTTCCCCTTTGGCGCGCGGAATAATATCGTTGCGATAGGCTTCGGCCAGATTTCTCAGCTCTTCTTTTTTCTGTCTGGCGCGTTGCACGTCGTTAAATGCGTCAACAACTTCGGACGGAGGATCGACTTTTTGCAGTTGGACGTTATTGATCGTCACGCCTGTATGATATTCATCCAGAAGTTTTTGCATCAGTGCCCGCGCGTCACTTTGAATTTTCGTACGCGCATCGGTCAAAGCCGGTTGAATATCTGTCTGGCCGATAATTTCACGCATGGTACTGGCGGCGACCATGGCAATCGTATCTTCCGGATCACGTACCGAATACAGGAAGTCTTTGGCATTGCCGACACGCCACAGCACAACAAAGTTGATATCAACGATATTTTCGTCGCCGGTCAGCATCAAGCTTTCTTCATGGGAATTGTTGGAGGTTTTATACCCGGTGTCATTCGCGCTATAACCGATTTGAATGCGGCGTTCGGTGGTCACATCCACCACATTTACCGACTGGATCGGCCATGGCATTTTCCATTTGGGGCCCGGTACTTCATCGGTGCGTGTGTATTTGCCAAAGGTCAGCACAACGCCGTTCTGGTTAGGCTGGACAAAATATAATCCACTGAGGAGCCATAAAATAATGGCGGCGATAATACCGATAGTCAGGTAACGCCCTGAATTCTGGCTTCCGCCGGTGTTGCTTGGTCTGTTCTTATCAAAAATTGTTTTTGCTTTGCGCAACAGGGCATCAAAGTCGATGTCGCCGGTATCAGCGGGGCGGTTGGGGCGGTGATTATCCCGATCCTGATTGCCCTGCGGTTTCCCCCACGGATTGGGGCGTTGGTCATTATCGTTATTCCAGGTCATTATTTTCGTCCTTAAAATTATTACCCCTAGACTTTAGCTTTTTTCCAGCTAAAAACAACTGAAACCAGATAAAATTAAAAATTACGCCCGAAATAACATGATGTTTTCATTTTTTAAACGTGCGGGGCCTCCTGCTGTCTTTGTGATCCGCCAGAGAATCGACCATCTGGCCGCGGGCGTGTTCGTGATCGAAGATATCAAGATTTCCAAGACGGGGCAGGCGATTGTCGTATTACAATCTTTGCTACCGAATGAGAATGATGTCGAAATCCGCCGCCATGAGATCGAAGAAACGGTTGCCAGCATAAAAGGCGTGCAAAAAGCCATGGTGATTTTGACAGGCCAGAGAAAACCATCTGCCCCCGTTGTGCCAGAGAAAAAAGCAAAAAGCTCCACATCCGATATGGATGGTCTGCCGCCAGTGGTGATTGCTGTGGCGTCGGGCAAGGGTGGGGTTGGAAAATCGACGGTTGCCGTGAATCTGGCGGTGGCTTTATCCAAAATGGGGAAAAAGGTCGGGATTCTGGATGCCGATATTTACGGCCCGTCATTGCCGCGTTTATTAGGGGCCAAAGACCAGAAGGCAGAGCAGGGCGCAGACGGAAAATTGCAACCGATTGATGCCCATGGTCTGAAAGCCATGTCGATGGGCTTTCTGGTCAATGAGGAAACCGCGATGATCTGGCGCGGCCCGATGGTGCAATCAGCCTTATTGCAAATGTTGCGCGACGTGAACTGGGCGGGGTTGGATATACTGGTCATCGATATGCCGCCGGGAACGGGAGATATTCATCTGACATTGGCGCAACGTGTGCCGTTATCAGGCGGGGTGGTTGTGTCCACGCCGCAGGACATCGCGTTGATCGATGCGCGCAAGGGGTTGGAGATGTTTCAAAAGGTTGCAGTGCCTATTTTAGGCATCGTCGAAAACATGTCTTATTATTGTTGTGCGCAGTGCGGCCACCGTGAAGATATTTTCGGGCATGGCGGGGCAAGGGCAGAGGCCGATAAAATCGGTGTGCCGTTCTTAGGCGAAATCCCGCTGCATAGCATGATCCGGTCGATGTCGGATGCGGGAACACCCGTGACATTGTCTGCGGCACAAAGTGAACAGGCCAAAGCGTTCCAACACATTGCCGAGCGCGTATTATCCGGTATCACCGCTGCGCAACGTCCTGCCCCCACCATTCATATGGAAGATTGAAACAGATATGAAACCCGAGTTGATTATTTTTGATTGTGACGGAACATTGGCCAACACGGAATATATGCATCAACTGGCGGTTATCGGCGCGTTAGAATCTTGTGGTTTTCCCGGATATACGGTTGAATTTTGTCTGGATCATTTTGTCGGAGGCGGAATTGCGCATGTTCAGAAAA
>DMIT01000091.1 GCA_003452275.1 Rhodospirillaceae bacterium
AAGATAATCACAGAACTGCTCATATGCCTCAGGACTAAAGATTTTCAACAGGCATCCCTTCTCGTCCTTCACAACGAAATCAGCAAGAATTTTCTTTTGCTCTTTCGTTAATCGCTGTAAATGATACCAGGATTGGTCACTCTCATAGATACTAAACAGAATATTGTATACCAGTTTCTCAGCCAATTCTATTTTTGACGAATATAACCTCAGATTTCTTTCTAATAAATCAAGCTCTGTTTTCTTTGTTTCCCTCTCGGCCTCTTTCTCTTGCGGTATACTCCACACCTCTATTTGAAGTGTGTCGACTTTTTCTTTTAAGGCTTCTTTGCGGGGCGTCACGTCTGACCATGTGTCGACAGCCCTTTGCAAGATTGCAAAAGCCGTATCAAACATTCTCTGCTGCTGAGCCTTTTTCCTGGCCACTAATTTTTCTTTATAATCGCTACCGAAATGCGTTTTAAAAATAGGGTTATCAAACTCAAAGAGTTCTCTGCTAAGTTCCGAATGTCCCTTCCCATTGCATCCCGGGATAGGATGCTCCTTGCGATATCTTTCAGGTATCAGGTCGATCGATTTCTCGAGTTGTCCACAACGTCTATCTTCTCTCTCTTCATCTTCAGGAAGAGAGTTGAACATCGATACAAAGTCATATATTTTTTTCTCAGCTATCGTACAGTGGTTAAAACTATCTTTCAGCGCCTTATGTTGCCTGTAATCACGATCATCGATGCTAACGGCTTCCTGACAAGTCCGTTCTATAAGAGACTCTTCGTTGTCGAAATATGATTTGATATAATCATAAGCAGCCAAAACCTTATTGTGCCTGATCGCAAAATCTACTTCATATGGAGGGATATCATTCTGAGATATTTTTCCATCTGGATTGATAGAATAGGAGGAGTGTCCTATACGGACATAAGGTAAGCCATGTGTGATTCTAAAATCTTCAATATGATATTTCGCTAGAAATGTAACTATTTCAGCCTTGACGCTTTCGTCTTTTTTTGCAATTTCAACTAAATTATCCCACGGAACTTTTTTTCCGACTTTTGGATCATCGTATATCCGCATCTCATTTCTTGAGCCGCGATGCCCATAGCCACCAAAGCCAACAAAGCCGGTTAAATTATCGAATTTATGGGCATATCTGCCAATTTCTTTTCCCGCATTGACAATTTCATATCGAATTTTTCCAAGACGTTCATATTCAGCTGTGGCAACGCGAAAATCTTCAACGGTTCTCACTGATCTGATTTTGTTCTGAATAGCATCGATATCTATTACGATATCAGGACATGATGCTGACGTTGCCTCCTTATCATGTTTTTTATCCCAGCAACGGCTATATTCACTGAAAATAGCGAAGAAATAACTATATAATATTCCGCTGGCGTCCGAATAGTTCGCGTCATGAATCTCAGGGTAACCATGTCTCCCAATATGCTGATATGCCCTGTTTTGCAGATAGACGTTTAAATCTATAGTATTCATCTCTGCTGGCTTATGGGGATTTCCCTTCTTTTCTCTCTCGACAAGAATGCCTTCAATGATACCCTCAGCCAGATTTACAATTTTCTGCTGATATTTTTTCAGTACGACAGGTCCCCTGAAATAATCGGCATATCCTGCATCGATATGTTTCTGGATTTCTCTTCTTCTCTCTCCTTTCATGTAGTCATCTTGACTTTCCTCATCCAATGTTGCTAACTGGGCTGCAAAGAACTCTTCCGGAGG
The DNA here is from genome assembly GCA_003452275.1 of Rhodospirillaceae bacterium. Lineage (GTDB taxonomy): Bacteria > Pseudomonadota > Alphaproteobacteria > Micavibrionales > Micavibrionaceae > UBA1573. The sequence continues at coordinate 1,738 of DMIT01000091.1, forward strand.
AACAGTCATGGAAAGATGCTCAATACAATCCACAAGAAGCTTTAACTTGCCTATGGATTTTCTTTCTTGGTAGCGATTGGCATTCAGGAATTCATCAATTGGATCGTTATAACGCGCTGTTAAAGCTGTTTTATCAATATCAGTAGGTTTTCGTTCGTCGATCAGGTGTGACAATCTGGTCAGGCAAGCTTCAATACCTGTCTTTCTGTTGCTATCACTGAGGTGAACGTCCAGAATGGACGACCAATCAACCCCCTCGCTTCCTGCATCCTGACGCGAGCGACGTTGATGTCGATCCTCTTCCTCTTTTTTCCTTTTTGCATAGGCGCTGATTTTTTCCGTTATGATAAGCGCCTGCTTGGGGTCCCCGCCGGCATCATAAATAAGATCGACAGGATGAAAATCTGCGATCCCTTCTTCCCCTTTGGAGTTGTGCCTAACTCCGAAACATCGCATCATCCAGTGCGTGAGTTCATGGCCCAGAACAAAATCAAGCTGATCAAGATTATCAACCAGTTCCAGTAAACCACGCGTCATACAAATAACAGGGGTCGGGATTGGATTTCTAACATATCGGGCTGTTTTATAATCATTCCGGCGTGGCTTATGTTCAGGATCGAAGACAGGGGCGAAAAAAGCGTTCGGCTCCTCAACGTCAGACAGCACGAAAGTGACAGGGTTTTTATCAAAATCAATATAGCGGCCCGCCAAATCTTTTGCTCTGGCAAGCAGGAAATCATGAATTTTCTGCCCCTCTGGAAGGTTGTGATCAACAATGCTGTATTTAACAAGCAAATCTTCTTCGATTAATATTCCACTCATATCTCACCTATTTTTAAGTTATAGAAAATACATGGATATAGCGTGGTCTGCAATATAATTATGTTAATATAGTGATGATCGTCAGAAAAATCGACAAATTGGTTATATCTTCTTTCATTCTTCTTTTAGAAACAGAGAGATAGATCATCAGAGAATTGTTAGCGAATGACTGCGCACCCCGGCTATCTAGTCGCCTATTTTCCCGCATAGCGAACAACTATAGCCACAAGCAATCCCCTTTTGTTCTTATCAGCACCTTATGTCAGAGATTCTGTGCGGAATAAATTCACGCGAAGGCCGCCATGCTGAACCGGCTCTGTCGTGGGCACAAATGGCAAGCTGGTCGCTTTTGCTAGAGCGGTATCAGTCGTAATCAGTCCAATACGCCATCCCGAAAAACGGGCGCGCAGTACTTTTCCGAGGGTTTGGTAAAGCGGCATTAGCTGCTTTTTATCACCAATGCGGGTGCCGTAGGGCGGGTTAATGATGACAAGGCCCGGTACACTGGTCGGTGGGGTAATATCGCTGATTGTCCGTTGCTGAAACTCCGTGAACTTCTCGACACCTGCACGCGCAGCGTTCTCACCACTCATTCTCACTGCCCCTTCGTCCCTATCGCTGCCGTAAAAATGAAAGTCCGGCGAACATTTCCGTTCAACATTCCTCATCTTCTCCCATGCAACCAAATCGAAATTAAGGAATTGTTCAAACGCAAAATGCCGTGCCCGTCCCGGATTAAGGCGCATAGCGATTTCTGCGGCCTCTATCACAAACGTACCTGAGCCGCACATCGGGTCAAAAACAGGCTCCGTACCTTTATACCCACATTGTTGCAGAAAAAGAGCCGCCATATTTTCACGCATCGGGGCTTTATTAACCGACTCTTTAAAACCACGCTTATGTAACAATTCTCCAGATGTATCGACGCTGATCGTGCAGATATCTTGGTGAATGCGGACCATGACAGTTATTTCCGCATCCTGAGAAGGTTTGAGCTTGAGTGTTTCGGTCATAGCTCTCTCAATTCGCTCGGCAGCGGCACCATCATGATAGATGCGTGATTTCGAACATGACACTTCGACACGAAAAGGAGTTCCGGGATAAAAAATATCACCCCAAGGTGTCTCGCGCGCACGCTTATCAAGTTGCGCAAGATGTAATACTTTAAATGAGTCAATACGCGCCAACACACGCGAAGCCCCCCGAACCCATAAGTTCGCGCGCCAGACTTCCGGCCAACCACCCATGATAGTGACACCGCCAGCTATAGCTTTCGCCTGATTGAATCCTTTGCTACGCACTTCGTCATACAGTAATCCTTCAAGACCCGGCGAAGTGGCAAGAAAAATCTCAAAACTCATTCAATTCACGTAGCTTTCTTTTTAGGATTTTATTTCTCAAATGTAGCGATCCCAATGATTTGTTCTTTGCTAAATCTCTTCCTCATTCTCGAAAAGTATAGAAAATTACAGACTCTATCTCAATCGGGACTATTTCACAGGGAGCAGGTCAATCCTTAAACTGATCATGCTATGTATGTTTATAGAAATATTTTTGATTAATTACTAGATTCTTTAACAAAAATGCGAATGGTTTAATTTCCAGATCGCACTAATTAAGCCGCTTGTTGTAAATGCTCATTGTATCGGATATTGGTGTAAGCTTGAAGTTGAGAAAAGAGGTTTATATCAATTGAAGTAAAAGATAGATTGATTTAGGGACATCTTGGGATTACTCGGATATATTTATTGAAATTTTGTCCATCATCAAAGAAATGTTTATAGTAGACCAAAGAAGCTTGGCGTCGTCAAAATTTTTTGGAAGTATTTGGTGATGATTTGTAATTTATCCCTTTACCCGAATAGTGATTTTTAATGACAACACCATCCCGCACCAGTGTCACGAGTCTGTCAAACTACAATCTAGAATCAACGTCATCAGGGTTTCGTTTAAAGGCCAGTCAATTGGGCTGTATGCGGATATTTGGCGTGATGTTTTTATTGCCTGGAATATTCATTGTGGCGGCATTGTTTCAGTTGATTGATGTCAAAACACCTGCATACGGAACAGGTGAATGGGCAGGGTTATTCCTGCTTGGGTTGGCATTTGGGGGATTTGGTGCGGCCATCACTTTCTACCGCAGCTATATCCTGATTGATTTACGCACACGAAAAGCCATTTATATGTGGGGCATTTTCAAAGTCCGTGAACGTGAGACATTTTCACTGGATAATGTCTCAGAAATGATTATATCCCGCACGATTATTCCGAATTCAGATGGGCCTGATTATGTTGCGTTCGCGGTTATATTTCTGTCCAAAAATGGACATAATTTCGAAGTCGGATATTATCGCAAAATGGCCGACGCTATACGTGTAGCCGTTCCCATTACCAGACGCATGGGGCTTAAAGTTTTTGATGCAACGGTTAATGGACGCCCTGAAATCACTGCGGAAGATATGAATGACAGGGGGACTGTTACAGGGGATGCGAGCACTTTATCACGCTATGATTTTCAAGGCTTATCATTTAAATGGGATGGGCACTCGGAATCCCTATCCAGACTATTAAAGGTCAATCAGGGTGGTATTTCATTTTTTAAAATTGTGTATCCGAAATTGATTGCCCAAAGAACAGTCGTTACATTATTTGGCGTTATTTTTTTTGTATATTTTTTTGGATGGCGTCTCGATCAAATCATTCCTCAAATTTTCAGTGGTTTTTTTGATCCGAACTTTCTCCATTCACCAGAAATATTCTTTACTTCGATTATTGGATCAGCCTTTGTTTTATTTTTGCTTGGGCCTGCGCTGGGGTTAATTACGATAATTCTCAAATCCGCACCATACGCCATCCTCGGGGTCGGCAATGATGGCCTATACATTCATGACCCGAAAGCCCGCAGCATGGGACGTCGCTATCACCGTAAATCAACTAAGCATTTATTAGTTAGATATGCCGATATCCTGAGCATTGATATTCAGACAGCAGAGAAGAAATTTGGTCGTCAGAAAGTTTGGAAATGGGAGAAATCCAATAACTTTATCGCCCTTCGCATTGGCACAGAATTCTATGAAGTCGGTAACGGTTTAGACCGAGCACAATTGGAAATGATTGCAAATGAAATAAAGCTGCATCTGTTAAGGAATCCTGCCAAATAGGACTCTTTGGATTAACGGAGACTGTGTAGCGCCCCGAAAACAAGTATCTATACCTTTGCGAATAAATTATATTCGCATCTGGGAAAATGCCACACTAACGGTTAGGAATCCCAAATAATTCATAATATCTTCATGGTCTTTAGCGGACTATGCCATACCCTGAGCGCTCGCAGCGGCAACAAAATATGACGCAGATTTTTCTGCATATAACCTACCCTCAAGAAAAAAGATTCTAAACTGTAAAAGAGAACGCTAAGAAAAAATATTAAAATTGAAACGAGTGGAGTTCTTTTATTATCCAACTTGTACAGGCTCGCAGTTCTCGCAAGATCAAATGTCAAACGAGGAGGATCTAGGATAATCCCTCATATTTTAAAGACATCAATAATCATGCTTCCAGAAGACGCCGCCGCCGGTTTGGGCGTCTTGTCCGATTTCGCTTTGGATATTTACACTGGGAGTCACTTCAATCTGGATATTTGCGGCGCCGGAACCGGGCGCTTTGCCTTTTTCAAATTCCAGATATACTTTATCGGTCAGGTATTTTCCAACTCCCACATTCGTCTCGCCATTCGCATCCGTATCGATGGAAATATCATCCAGTCCCGTAACCGACCGCAATAAACCGAGAGGATTGATGCTGCTCCCTCCTCCTTTTCCTGAAAACCGGGCAAGGGTCTGCGCCAGTTGAATTGCCTGGAACGGTGTAATTTTTGCTGTATCGCGACCAAACAGCAGACGGGAAAGCACCTCGTCTTGCGGCAATGCAGGAGTCGAAGAGAAAGTGATAGCCGGCAAAGTCACAGGGCCGGCCAGAATAATAGAGGCCGTTACGTCATCAGCAGGAATGGTGGCAATAATATCCAGATAAGGTGATGGTGGCATTTCCCCCTGAAAACGCAGATTGGCCCGTTCCAACGTGAATCGTTTGCCGAATTCCTCATACCGTCCGCGTTTTGACGAGAATGTTCCATTAAATTGCGGGGATGCGGCATCTCCCGAAATATCAAGCTCGCCGCCGAATTCTGCATCCAGCCCCCATCCACGTACAAAAATCTGGTTGGGAGCATTTACTTTCAATGATAACATCACTGTTTGCAAAGGGCTGATAGCCTCTGCATCTTTCCTGCGATCTACAATATTCAATTCAGGAATTTTACTTTGGAATGTTTCTGGAACGATGATGTTCATATGGGCGATATCGACAGCACCATTCACGGCATAATTTTCACCGGTATTCGCCACAGAGATCGTCGCATCCACCATGCCATCCGCCAGATTGGATTTTGGAAGATGAAAATCTTTCATCGAGAGGGACAAGTCGGTTTTTGCATCCTCCGCGAATCCCACATGACCACTTCCCTTTATCAGTCCCTTTTCTCCATCGGTAGCCGTAATAGAATCAAAGGTTACAGAGTCATTTGTAAAAGACGAATTGACTGCAATAGACCGTAATGCGATGCCATTCTGATCGTCGGTAAATTGCCCATTGCGGAGAGCAAGCGTGCCTTTTATGGACGGTTCTCCTATTTTTCCGCCAATAGACCCATTTGCTTTTAGATTGGCAGAAAACTCCTGCGTCGGGGGAATGAACAAAGCCGAGATGGCTCCCATATCAATATCAGCAAGAACATCGCCCGAAAGCGGTGCATCCATATTCAGATAAAAAGCAAAAGGCCATAAAGAGAATGTAAGCGGGAATTCGGAATTGGCCTTAAGCACTTTGATTCCAGAACCGCTTCCGCCAACAGCCACCATCACTTTATCAGAGTGATTGTTGACATCTGCCGCAATATGAAGGTCTTTATAGGCCCCTGTTTTCAATCCGCTGATGGTTACATGCGCTTTTGTAACAGGGCTTGAGGATGCCCCCGTCACATCTATATCCCCGTTGACAAGAAGAGTAGACAAAGCAGGAGAAGGCGCCGTGGGAAGATCAGCACCACGGAAATTTTTGGTTATCAGATGCAAATCAACCGCTTGCGGGTCAACTCCACCCGATAAAACAACGGATGATTTTCCCAGCGTTGTTTTCAAATCAATGTGACGGATGGTTGGAAATTCTTTTGTGAAATCGGATATATCGGCACTGCCCTTGAATGCAACAGCAGACGGAATAAATCCTTGTCCGTTCAGTGACAATTGATAAGATTCATTGCCCAACTCTTTCATCACAAGCTGCGCTTGAGCGAGAGAGATGTCTGGCGAGAGATCAAGATTTTCTATTTGAATATTGGCGATGTTCGGCCATGGATATTCTACATTCTTTATTTGAGCCTCTATATCCGCTTTTCCAACCTGTATGGTATCTATTTTGATATGGCCTGCTGATGCCTTGATAGCGACAGACTGAAGCGCGTTCAGAGGGGACAAAACAACATCCGCTTTCACCGTCCCGGCGATATCCATCGACAGCAAATCTTTGTAGTAAGAGAGATCAGAAGCAGTCACCATCAACTTGCCGTCAAAGATGCTATCCACAGTAGACACAACCCCCGATCCGGACATATCGATAAGCGGAGCTTTTCCAGTCAAAGATTCTATCGTCAGAACAGGCGCATTATAATGAAAGACAGCTCCAAGATTCATTGTCTTTTCAAGATAACTGGTTTCAATCGCTATATTTCCTTTTAAATCATCCGCAAGATCAGAAGCCGTGGCAGAGATTTGAATATCTGCCAATCCCTTTTGTTTCAAGGCGTCTGGAATGACTGTACCCTGTATGTGCATTGCAGGGTGAGCATACGTCCCATCAACGACCACAGATAAATCCGCAGACTGGAAATTTTCCGCAGTCAGTTGACGCAGATCAGGATAAACCGCCTTCACATCCAGATTGATATTGCCATTTGCCGTCAGATATCCTGTCCCCTTTCCGCTAACAGTGAAATCAGGTGATGCCACCGATAAATGGTCCAGCGAAAAGGACAAAGCGGATGGATCAAAACGCGCCTGAATTTCCAGCCTCTCCGGAAATGCAATCTGTCCTATTTTTTGCGCGGCATGGGGTGACAGGGAGATGTCCGCAGCCACTTGAGGGTCAAGGGATATGTCCGCCCTGAGATGCGGTGAAAATGATAAGGCTGTCCCAGAAATGGCAGGGTCAATATCAAGATGCGCGATATTAAAATGGGATATTTTAAAATGTTTGAAATAAATATTCGGCAATGAAAAAGACTGCAACGGTTCTTTGTCGGTTTTGACCGCTCCTTTTTCTTCGCTTGCAGGCAGGCGTACCAGTTTGATCTCTCCGGCACTTGCCACCACATCAAGGCGGCGCAAAAATATTTTCGAATAAGCGATATTGATCGAGAAACGGTCAACCGTCGCCATTTGCCCATCCTTGTCGGAAATAGCAAAATGATAAAGCGTAAACCCGCGTACCGGATCATAAAACAAATGGTCAAACGTCGCGTTATATCCGCTGTCCACCAGCGCGGCGGTGAGTTGCTGCTGAATAAAATCATGAGCTTTTCCGGTATTCAGCGCATTAATGGCAATCAGCAAAATGATTTGCACCACTGCCAACAAAACAAGTGACAGGGCCACCATAACCAGAAAAGATTTGGCAAGAAAACGACCGGATATTCGCATCAAATGTTTCATCAGAATGCCTGCCCGATGCTGATATAAAATTGGTAATTCTGTTCCAGATTATCTTTCTGGGTCAGGGGGGTAGCAAGGTCAAACCTGATCGGCCCGAATCCAGTATAATATCTGAATCCCACACCCGTCCCGAGAGCAAAATCATTGAATTCAGGCGATGCATTTTCTGTGACACTCGCCCCGTCCAGAAAGATGATCCCGCCAATCGTATCGGTAAATTTCGACCGTAACTCCAACGAAAAATTGACAAGGGATAACCCACCGGTCGGATCACCTTTTTCCTGTGGGCCGACTTCCTGATAACCATATCCACGAACAGAACCACCACCACCGGCATAAAATCTTTCCGTTGCGGGAATCCCTTCCAGATCTGCGCCCCAAATGCTCCCTACTCCGGCTTTTCCTGCAAGCACAATATCCGCCTTCGTTCCCAAAGAAAGATAGCCGCTGCCCGTAAACTGGGTTTTAAAGAATGGATCACTTTCACCAAGCAAATCAAAAAATGGTTCAGCGGCAGCCGATAAATTCCAGCCTTTATGCGGATCAAGTTTATTGTCGCGCGTATCATAAGAAATAGTTTGCGGTGCCGAAACAAGACCAAAGATATTGCTACTGTCATCTGTCTTGTCATCAATACGGGTGACCGAGAAATCAATGCCTGTGGAGGCCGATATATGCTTGCCAAAGGTTCTGCTGATCGCGATGCCGCTATCCATGCCGAGTTCATCATATGCATCTGTTTCCTGACGGCGCAAAGCAGCCGATAAGGACAAAGATTGGTTCTTCCGGATAAAATAGGGCTTGTCAAAATCGAGTCCCAGACTTTGCTTTAATGCGGATAAATTCAATGTGGCTTTTAATTTTTCTGCAGATCCCAATAAATTACGATGCTCCCATCCGAAAATAGCACCGGGCCCTTCATCAGAATAATAAGTCAACCCCGCGCTGACACTTCTTTGCGCGCGTTCACGCAAATCCAGTTTTACAGGCACATTCCCATTTTTTTCCGGTGCTGCCGGCAGAATAATTTCCGCACGGGAGAAAAGCCCGCCTTGCAACAAAGCCGTCTTATAAGATTCGAGTTTTTCACGACGGAAACAATCGCCCTCTTTCCATGGCACCAGTTTTCGCAAGTACGATTCTTTGACACTGCCATTGCCCGTAAAAGACGTCGCGCCGAAATGCCCTTCTTTTCCAGCATCGACAAGGAAATCAACTCGCCCCTGATGGGTGCGCTGATCGAGATAAACTTCGTTTTTAACATCCAGTGAAAAATAACAACGATCTTTTTGAATTTTTTGATAAAGAATATCCTGTTGCGTCAATACGGATTCAGCGTCCAGAATCATGCCTGTCTTTGCATGTTTCTGATCCAGCTTTTGAAAATATTCCTTGGGAGAAACATGGATAGATGAAATGCGGAATTGTGGGCCGTATTCTATTTCATATTTCCCCGAGAGCGGCTGAGTTCCTTTCACGAATTTGATTTTCGCGTTGTAATATCCTTTGGCATGGAGGGCCTTTAAAAGGTCTGCGCGAATGGATTCCTCGATATAATCCTCTTCGCGGGCCCTGTTATTTTCATCTTTGGACAGAGTTTTTAATTTATCCTGCAACCTCTCATCCAGAACAGTTTGCAAATAGTCCGATGATGCCTCATCATTTTTATTGTGCGTCAGGCGATAATCTGTTTTGACGCCGGTAAATATATCCATAAGCGAGCAAGCCCCGAGCGGCAGCAGGCAAAAGAAAACAAGAATCGATCTTCCGGTTTTTAAAGAGACATGCGATTTTGACATCATAAGCAAAAATATAATAACGAATGAATTGAATAGCCTAGCTTGCAAGGATTTCAAGAAAAAGGCAACTTGTTAGGTGTCCTGAATACCATAATATAGGCAATTCTAGGATCAGGGCTCATTTCTCCTGCAAAGTTTTTTCAACAACCGGAAAAATACGATCAACCATAATCGCTATGCCTTTGGGGTTGGGGTGAAGCCCGTCCGGCAAATTATATTCGGCTTTCATGGCCACGCCTTCCAGAAAAAACGGGTAGAGCGGCACATCATATTCATCGGCCAGTTCCTGATAAATCCGGTCGAATTTGCCCTGAAAAAAAGGCCCCAAATTTGCCGGACTCTTCATGCCTGCCAGCAGGACAGGGATTTTTTTCTCTTTTAATTTATCCAGAATAGCTGCCAGATTTTTTTGAGTGACGGCCGGATCAATGCCCCGCAACATATCATTGGCGCCAAGCGCGACGATAACGAGCATCGGTCGCGGAGTTCCGTCCACGGCCCAATCAACGCGGGACAATCCACCGGCACTGGTGTCTCCTGATACGCCAGCATTATCAACTCTGGCAGAAATGCCTGCCGCAATCATCTTTTCCTGAAGTTTGGTTGCAAAATCCTGACCGGACTCCATACCATATCCCGCGGTCAAACTATCGCCCAATGCAACAATACGAATAGGGTCGGCAGCATAGGCTTTCAAAGAAAAAACGCTTAAAAAAGCTAAAACAGCAAAAAAGAAAGCCGAACGCATTGCCATACCCTTTCATAAATATATGTTATCATTGAATAATATAGCATCCATTTTCTTAAGAACCAGCCCCTTTACCCTATATGAAGGTATTTTATGCTTCTATCACTGACCGATATTCACCTCACCCTCCCTGCCAGCACAGGGGATGTTTCGATTTTAAGGGGGGTATCTTTCACCCTGCCTGCTGCAAAATCCGTGGCGATTGTCGGGCCATCAGGATCGGGGAAAACATCCCTGCTCATGATTTGCGCAGGACTTTTGAAACCGCAGGCCGGACAAATATTATTCGAAGGTCAGGACATCACGCATTTTGGCGAAGATAAGCTAGCCGCCCTGCGCCGTGATACGATGGGCATCGTCTTTCAGAATTTTCATCTTATTCCCACCATGACAGCCATTGAAAATGTTGCCATTCCGCTGGAGCTGGCCCGCATTCCTGATGCCACCGCACGCGCGGAACAAGCCTTGAAAGATGTCGGCCTATCCCATCGCCTTGACCACTACCCTTCCCAACTATCGGGGGGTGAACAGCAACGGGTGGCGATTGCACGCGCTTTATCAATGAAACCGAAATTGATATTGGCGGATGAACCAACGGGAAATCTTGACCAAACGACAGGCAAGACAATCATGGATTTATTATTTGACCGTGTCCGCGCTCACGGATCAACCCTTGCCCTGATTACCCACGACCCGACTCTCGCTGCCGCTTGTGACCTGCAAATCCATATTCAGGACGGAAAGGTAATGGCGATATGACCCTTGCGCTTCGTTATGCCCTCCGCGACTTACGCGGTACATTCTCATCCTTGCGCATCGTCATTCTTTGCCTCTTTCTAGGGGTTGCAGCCATTGCAGCCATCCAGTTCACAAGCCATACCGTCCTATCAGGCATTGAGAAAAATGGCCGGAGTATTTTAGGCGGGGATTTGGTCATTCGTACTCTGTTCACCCCCGCACCGCAGAATTTGCGTCAATGGTTTTTAGACCGCAATGCTATTTTAATGGATACGACCGAAGCCCGCGTCATGCTTGCCAATGCGGTCACTGGCGACAGTACGCTGGTCGAGTTAAAAACCGTTGAAGATGCCTATCCGCTCTACGGAGAATTCACAACCGATACAGGACAAGATATAAAATCATCCTTATCCCATCAGGGAATCCTGCTGGATAAAGCCCTACGTGACCGCCTGTCTTTACAGAAGGGCGATACGGTACGTCTGGGGAATTCTATATTGAGGGTTGCGGGTTTTATCGCCACGGAACCGGATCGTGCAGGTGGATCGCGCTTTGGTCTGGCGCCGCGTGCCATGATCTCCGCCGCCGACATGGGGGCAACGGGCCTGTTTCAAAATGGCAGCATGATTTACTATGACCTGCGCATCAAATTGCCGCCCCAGACGAATTTGCAATCCATCACGACTGCCTTGACACAAAGCTTTCCGGATGCCGAATGGAAAGTGACGGATGCGGATAATGCATCCCCGCAAGTTCAACGCTTCGTCAATCGGCTGATGCTGTTCCTGACCCTTGTTGGCCTTTCCGCGCTATTGATCGGCGGTATCGGAATCGGCAATGGCGTGCGCGCACATTTCTCGACCCGTTTAAAAACGATTGCCATTCTCAAAACCCTCGGCGCACCTGTCAAACTCATTGAAAATATGTATCTGTTGCAAATCCTCCTTATCACTGCGATAGGGACGGCAGCAGGAACAATGACGGGGGCTTTTGCCCCTTATCTGGCCGCGCCCTTTTTATCCACCCTCTTGCCGTTCAGCATCGAACCCCGTTTGACATGGGAAGCACTGGCCATTCCTGCAGCGTTCGGATTTCTCACTTCTTTTGCTTTTACGTTATGGCCTTTGGGACAAGCGATCAAAACATCACCGATTGAATTATTCCGCTCTGCTTTGTCTCCGTTACAAGGCGCGCCCTCTTCTAAATTTAAAAGACTCACCGTCTTTCTATTTTTATCCCTGATCGCCCTCGCCGTCGGAACAGCCCACAGCTATTCCTTTGCCATCTGGTTTGTAGTTGGCGCTGCAATGTCACTGCTCGTCTTTTACGGCATGGGACGTGGTCTATCGACTTTGGCAGGACGTATTCCTGTACCGCATTACCCCGCTTTGCGCCTTGCCCTGCGCAATCTGCACCGTCCGGGCAATGCCACAGCCAACACCCTGATTTCCTTGGGTCTAGGGCTAACGGTGATGGTCAGTGTGACATTGATTGAAATGAATTTCCGTTACGGAATCATCCAGAACCTTCCAAAAGATGCCCCTGCATTCTTTTTCATGGATATTCAGAAAGATCAAAAAGACGAATTCTACTCTTTGTTATCGCAGCAAGAAAGCGCCCGTCATATCGTCATGTCGCCGAATTTGCGCGGGCGTATTGTCAGTGTGAATGGCGTTGCTGCGGCAGACGCCATAAAAGGGGATAATGAAAGATGGTTATTGCAAAATGACCGCGGCTTTACCTATACCGCCGACCTTCCCGCCCATTCCGAGATATTATCGGGAACATGGTGGCCATCCGATTATACGGGCCCGCCATTGGTATCGGTTGTCGAAGATGTCGTCAAAGCCTTCGGCGTAGGGGTCGGCGATCACATCACCGTCAATATTCTGGGACGCGATATGACCGCCACCATTGCCAATACGCGCAGCGTGAACTGGATGAATTTTACCGTCAATTTTGCAATCACTTTTTCCCCCGGAACGTTAGAATCCGCACCTCATAGCTGGCTGGCAACCGTGGTGGCCGATCCTGCCGCCGAAACAACCATTCAACGCAATATCACCGCTCGCTTTCCGAATATATCGATGATCCGCCTATCGGATGCCATCAGTGCCGCCCAGACTATCCTCGGCAACATGGCAAACGCAGTGCGCGGAACAGCGGCCATTGCCCTGATAACCGGTATCTTTGTTCTGGCAGGCAGCTTGGCCGCCACCCGCACGCAACGCGTCTATGATATCGTGATCTTGAAAGTGTTGGGAATTCCACGATCTACTTTGTTGATCGGGTTTGTGGTCGAATTCATGTTACTAGGAATGATTTCTGCTGCCTTGTCTCTTGCGTTAGGAACAATGATATCATGGGCTGTGATGTCACAATTAATGAATCTGCCATGGCATTTTTATCCCCTGCCTGCCATTCTTACCTCTTTGTCCGGCGCGCTTCTGACCCTTGCCATTGGCTGGCTGGTGACAGGACGCGTTCTCTCTGCCTCGGCCGCGACCTATTTGCGCAATGAATGATTACAGAAGCTTCTTAAAATAAAAATCGACCATAGGGCCCGCCATTTTCTTTAAATCGACAAGCGACGGGTTTCTCAAATATTCATGGATCATCCCGCCCATATAACAAAATAAAGAAACGGATAAGAAATGCGGATCGGCATCTTTCGGCAAAACCTGTTGCGCGATAGCCCTTTCAAAGAAACCTTTGATGATGTGAAATGTTTCGGCATTCTGCTTATTCTGGGTGACCAGCAATGTCGCTAGATCACCCGAATAATCGCACTTCATAAAAAAGACCGTAAAGAATTTTTGCATTTTGATATCTGTCGCAATATCCAGCAAACTATCGACACATAAATCCGCCAATTGTTTGATCGCGTTCTGATTATTGCGGGCTTGCGTATCATTCATACGGTTGATGAAGGACATATGCACTTCGCCGTGAAGTTCATTAAAAATATCTGCCTTGTTCTTAAAATGCCAATAAACGGCCCCGCGCGTGACTCCGGCGGCTTCCGCGATGTCTTCCAGACTGCTATAAGCCACACCTTTCACGTAAAAAACCTCTAACGCGGCATCTAAAATATTTTTGCGAGTATTTTGTGCTTCTTCCTTGGTTTTTCGAACCATCGTACTAACTTCTCTACGTTTAAATAGGTTATTGACATTATACATACATTCACGTATGTTTGTATAATACCGCATCATGAAGGCTTTAGTAAAGCGAAAAGGGATTTTCTGTGAAAAAGATCGTAATTTTTGTTGTCGGCGTCGTGCTTGTAGCAGGCGCTTTCTATGTTTGGAATTCTCGCTCAAACGAAGGGGGCCATATTTCATCTGCGCAAGCCGCCAATGGGGTGGAGCGCCCTCCGGCAGAGGTCAATATCATCACCATCGCGCCACAATCCGTCAATTTTACCAAAGATCTTCCGGGCAGAACATCCTCTTATAAAATTGCCGAAATTCGCCCGCAGGTAAATGGCATTATTACCAAACGTCTTTATACCGAGGGCAGCGAGGTCAAAGAAGGTGACCAGCTTTACCAGATCGACCCTGCAACTTATGAGGCTGCGCTGAACAGTTCTCGCGCCAACCTGATGAAAGCCGAAGCGAGTCTGAAAGCCGCACAAGCCCAATTTGCGCGCGTCAAAGAACTGGTCAAAATTGACGCCGTCAGCAAACAGGAATTCGATGACGCCAATGCCAGTCTGGATCAAGGCAAAGCAGATGTCGCCATTGCCAAAGCCGCACTGGCCACTTCCCAGATCAATCTGGATTATACCAAGGTTTTCTCACCCATTTCTGGACGGATCGGAAAATCTTTCGTGACCGAAGGGGCACTGGTCACCGCAAACCAGACAACGCCCCTCGCCACCGTCCAGCAATTTGACCCGATCTATGTCGATGTGACCCAGTCCAGTACAGAATTGATGGATTTACGCCGCCAGCTACAAGCAGCCGAAAAAACCCCTGTAACCCTTATTCTGGAAGGCGATTCAAAAATCTATGAAGAAAAGGGAGAATTGCAGTTTTCCGATGTCACCGTCGATCAAACAACCGGATCGGTGCAATTGCGTATTTTGTTCCCCAATCCGAAACAGGAATTGCTTCCGGGCCTTTTCGTTCATGCCCGTATTGAACAGGCGCGCGATTCCGCTGCTATTCTCGTCCCGCAAAGGGCCATTACCCGTACGGCAGATGGCAGCGTCACCGTGTGGGTCGTCGGCGAAGGGGATAAAGTGTCCGTCCGCCCGATCAAAGTTTCTCAGGCCGTGGGTGACCAATGGTTTGTGACCGATGGTTTGAAGGCAGGCGACCGTGTGATTGTCGAAGGCATCCAAAAAGTCAAACCTGATGCAGTTGTCAAACCGGTTGACATCGCCGCCCAAAAAACGACCCCGACCAAATAACAACCCAGCGAAGGCTCCCTTATAATGTCCAGATTTTTTATTGATAGACCTGTTTTCGCATGGGTGATTGCAATTGTCATTATGATGGCGGGGGCTCTTGCCATTGAAACTTTGCCGATCGAACAATATCCGCGGATTGCGCCGCCATCGGTATCCATCAATGCCTCTTATCCCGGGGCATCGGCGGAAACGCTTGAAAACAGTGTAACACAGGTTATCGAACAAAAACTGACGGGGATCGATCATCTGCGATATTTCACATCATCCAGCGATTCATCGGGAACGGTTTCAATTACATTGACCTTCGAACCCGAAGCAGATCCCGACATTGCACAGGTGCAGGTGCAGAATAAATTACAATCCGCCCTGTCACTTTTGCCTCAGGAAGTCCAACAACAAGGTGTAACGGTAACCAAAGGCCGGACAGGCTTCCTTATGGTGGCCGCCTTTTATTCCAAAGACGGTAAAGTCAACCAATATGCGATTGCCGACTATTTGAATTCAAACGTGGTTGATCCGATCAGCCGTGTATCGGGTGTGGGTAACCTGACATTATTCGGTCAACCCTATGCGATGCGTATCTGGCTCGATCCCAATAAAATGAACAGTTATAGTCTGGATACCAGTGACGTCCGCGCAGCGATCACCGCACAAAATGCCGACGTCTCGGCGGGTCAATTGGGCGGGATGCCTGCGGTTCAGGGCCAACAATTAAATGCGACCATTATGGCTCAATCCCGATTGAGGACAGTCGAGGATTTTGAAAAAATCATGATCCGCGTCAACGAAGACGGATCACAAGTCCGTTTGAAAGATGTGGCGCGGGTTGAACTGGGCGTTCAGAATTACGACATTGTCGCGCGGTTTAACGGCCTTCCGGCTGCGGGAATGGCGATTACCCTTGCCACTGGTGCGAATGCGCTGGAAACGGCGCGGCTTGTCAAAAAGCGCCTCAGCGAGCTTGCGGAATTCCTGCCACCGGGGGTAGAGATATCCTATCCTTACGACACCACTCCCTTCGTAAAAATTTCGATTGAAGGTGTCGTCCATACATTGCTCGAAGCCATCGTTCTGGTGTTCCTTGTCATGTATCTTTTCCTGCAAAATTTCCGCGCGACACTTATTCCGACCATTGCGGTGCCAATTGTCCTGCTCGGGACATTCGGCATTCTGGCCATGTTCGGCTTCACCATCAATACTCTCACCATGTTTGCGATGGTACTGGCCATCGGATTACTGGTCGATGACGCGATTGTGGTGGTCGAAAACGTCGAACGGGTGATGAGCGAAGAAGGACTATCCCCGAAAGAAGCCACGCGCAAATCAATGGATCAGATCACAGGCGCATTGATCGGGATTGCGCTGGTATTGTCCGCAGTGTTCGTGCCGATGGCTTTCTTCAGCGGGTCTACGGGTGCGATTTATCGCCAATTCTCGCTGACCATCGTCTCGGCCATGGGACTGTCGGTGGTGGTGGCGCTTGTCCTCACCCCTGCCTTGTGCGCAACGATCCTGAAACCGGTACAGAAAGGCCATATCGAAGCCCAGACAGGCTTCTTCGGCTGGTTCAACCGTCTATTCAACAAAAGTCGCAAAGGATATCACAGCAGTTCCGGTTACGTGGCCCAACGCGGCAAACGGTTCATGGTTGTTTTTGTGATTTTGGTGGGTATCCTCGGCTACCTGTTCATGCGCATTCCGACATCCTTCCTGCCCGAGGAAGATCAGGGCAGGATGTTCGTTCAGGTTGCGACACCATCCGGTGCGACCTCTCAACGGACACTGGAAAGCGTTAAGAAAGTTGAAGATTATTTCCTCAATCAGGAAAAAGATAACGTGGATTCCCTATTTACCGTGGTGGGATTCAGTTTCGCGGGCCGCGGGCAGAATTCCGCCATGGGCTTCGTGAACCTCAAACACTGGGATCAACGTCAGGGCGAAGGCCAAAGCGTTCAGGCCATCAGCGCGCGGGCAATGATGGTTTTATCTGCGATTAAAGATGCCAATATCTTTGCTTTCTTCCCGCCTGCAGTGACCGAACTGGGGAATGCATCCGGTTTTGATCTACAGTTATTAGATCAAGGCGGTTTAGGACATGACGCATTGGTTGCCGCACAGGGACAATTGCTCGGCATGGCATCGCAAGATAAAATGTTATCAGGTGTGCGCCCGAACGGTCTATCGGATGTATCGCAATATAAAATCGATGTCGATCATGAAAAAGCGCAAGCTCTGGGTGTCTCGATCTCCGATATCAATACCA
>DMIT01000198.1 GCA_003452275.1 Rhodospirillaceae bacterium
CAGACGGCTGCATCGCCATGCGCAACGCAGACATCGAAGAAATCTTTGAAAAAGTCGATGTCGGTACACCGATTTTAATCAAGCCGTAAAAATCAAAAAGCCGCCAAATAAATGGCGGCTTTTCCATTTGTTTTCTGAACAAAAACTATTTGCCCATGACCAATTCACGAAGACCTGGAATAAGGGTAACGCTGGCTTCCTGTCTCAGGAATTTTCGGCTCATCAACGCTGCTGGGCTTTCATAACCTTCGCCGTTAAAGGAGGTCAAAATTGCACCGGATGGGATTTCTGCAGTAAGAGGGAAGATCATTGTGAGGGTTCTTTGTTTAGGGTTGTCATGAGCAACACATTGAACATCATGATTCATTAAGCCTGAAATTCTTACTAAGTCATGCTGTTCCGGCAGTGCAAGTTTAGTTGCAAGGGATGCGAATCCAGCCTTGTTATTAAAAGCTGATTTCAAAACAGAAACATCACGTGTTAATAATGTTTTTGTTCTTTCTGCATCTTGTCTGATAACAGAGTTCATTGAATTGTTTTGGCATTCCGCAGGTTCGAATACAGCAATTTTACCATCGATCAGAAGTCCTGTTTCTTTATTTAATGTTGCGTATATAGAACGCGGATTAATGTCAGTTGAGAGAAGGCTGGAAGCGCAACCCCAGTTGCCAGCATGAGAAGCGCCGTTGCCACGAAGGGTAACGTAGATCAGTTCTTTGCTATCTTGCTTGATGGTCAGAACAGGCATAATGCGTAGAATGCGGTCGGAAGCAGACAATGGTGCTTCGTGCGGCTGCAAATCAATATCACCTTGGATTTCTGCACGACTCAAATAAGAAATAGGTTCATGGCCGCTGGTACCAGATGCGAAGGTTTCTTTTAAAGAATGGCTGAGAAGAATAGCCCGGGCTTCTGGAGTAATGCTAACATCATAGTGAGTACCGATAATACGTCCTGCTGTTCCATCCGCGTTTGCAGGGGCATGGAGATCACCGGCGACGATAGATCTGGCAATAAGGGTAAATCCTGACTCGGAACCATTTAAAAGATCTTGGTTGTTCACGGCCTCAATTGTTGGTTTGTGGCTGGCTGCTACGAGAGCTGCTGGTATTTGGCTAGGCATAATTCGTATCTCCTCTGACTGTTTTCATAGAAATTATGAAATTTGTTTCCGTATATGCCTAACTTTGCGACATCGCAAGAAAAAATTATATAAATCTCAAATTATTTTACAAATAACTGATTTTACACAATAAAATTGAGATGTGGACGGGAGGCTTTGGATTTGTTACTTCCTCTCCCTGTGGTATTTGCCACGACTCATTGAGGAATTTATGGCTGGACGCGTATTACTAAGTGTGCAGGAAGCATTGGTCAGTTTTGGCGGTGCGCCCCTGTTCGAAGATTTGACCTTTCATATATTGGAGGGTGATAAGACCTGTCTGGTTGGCAAAAATGGCGCTGGGAAATCCACGTTGATGAATATTATCCGCGGATTAAAAGACATCGATAATGGCGAACGGTGGATTCTATCCGGCACCACCATTGGATATTTGCAGCAGGATGTCCCCGTGAAAGTCGGGCAAACGGTGCGCGATTTTATTCTGGAAGATTTAAGTCCGGAAAACAGAGAAGAGGCGCAATCCTATCGCATGGAAATGGTCGCTGATCCGTTGCAGATTAATCTGGATGACCAGATGGATGTCTTGTCAGGCGGGCAGAAACGCCGCGCGGCGCTGGCGCGGGCTTTGGTTGAGGAACCGGATATTTTATTGCTTGACGAGCCGACCAACCATCTGGATCTGGATGTGATCGTATGGCTTGAAAATTACCTGAAAGCCTATCGCGGGGCAGTCATGTGCATCAGTCACGACCGCGCCTTTCTAGAAAATATTTCCGATAAAGTTTTCTGGCTGGATAGGGGACGCTTGCGTGTCTGCCCCACAGGATATAAAGGGTTTGAGGATTGGTCCAGCTTGATGTTGGAGCAGGAAGAACGCGAATTAAAAAACCGTGAAAAAATGCTGGAGGTCGAGGTCGAATGGGCATCGCGCGGGGTAAAGGCCCGCCGCAAACGCAATGTGCGCCGCCTTGCATTGATGAAGGAAGAACGCGAAAAATTAAAGGCCGATAAATCTTCATTTCTACGCATGATGGCAAAGGTCGAAATGGAAGCGTCAGATGTTACGGGCACATCCAAAATCGTCGCCGAGTTTATCAAGGTCGATAAATATTTTGGCGACAAAACCATCATGGATAAATTTTCGCTGCGCATACAGCGCGGTGATCGGATCGGTATTCTGGGTAAAAACGGATCAGGGAAATCGACCTTTCTCAAATTGCTGATTGACGAACTGGAACCCGATGCGGGGAAGGTCAAGCGTAACAAGGAAATTGAATTTTCTTATTTTGACCAGACGCGCAGCCATCTGGATTTAAGCGCGTCCCTGTGGACCACGTTGATCCCGACGGGGGGCGATTATATTGATGTGATGGGAAAGCCGCGCCATGTTTGCGGATATTTGCAGGATTTCCTGTTTGACCCTGCCTATGCCCGCGCGCCGGTATCCACCTTATCAGGCGGGCAGAAAAATCGCCTGTTACTGGCAAAAGTTCTGGCGCACCCCAAGTCATTCCTGATTCTGGACGAGCCGACCAATGACCTGGATATGGATACGCTGGATGTTCTGGAGGAAATTCTCAGCAATTATAAAGGTACATTAATCATCGTGTCGCATGACCGCGATTTCCTTGACCAGACCGTGTCCAAAATACTGGCATTCGAAGGGGATGGCGATATTCAGGGGTATATCGGTGGTTATAGCGATTATCTGGCCACCAAGAAAGCCGATGCCAAAGCTGCCGCCAGTAAGGCCAATGATAAGGAAAAAGATATTTACAAACAAACGGAATTGAACAGTTTCATTGATACGCCGAAACCTGCGGCGAAATTGTCTTATAAACTTCAATATGAACTCGATCATCTGCCGGAAAAAATCGAAGCTTTGGAGAAAGAGAT
Organism: Rhodospirillaceae bacterium; assembly: GCA_003452275.1. Classification (GTDB taxonomy): domain Bacteria; phylum Pseudomonadota; class Alphaproteobacteria; order Micavibrionales; family Micavibrionaceae; genus UBA1573. Next base: position 3,020 of record DMIT01000198.1, read on the forward strand.
CGAGGAATTGGCGCGGGCATTGGATGATGCCACGTTATATACCCGCGATGCGGCTTTGTTTCACAAATATTCCGAACGCATGGCGCAAGCCGAGCATGAGAAGGAAAGCGCCGAAATGCGGTGGCTGGAATTATCGGTATAATGAAAGGTGAAAAAATGATGCCGGATTGTTGGGGGACAATCCGGCAAGTTCGTTAGGGGAGATGTCCCTCTGTGAAGAGGGACATAGGTTTAACGGGTGGGCTAAGCCATATCCCCCACGAAATTCGATAAATCTTTTTTATTTGCTGATAAATTATCACGCAATTTTTCGAGTGCGCGGGATTCCAACTGGCGTACACGTTCTTTGCTGACCCCCAGTTTTTTGCCCAGTTCCTCAAGAGTTACGGTTTCATACTGCATATGGCGTTCGCGAATGATATGTTGTTCACGGTCGCTCAGTTTTTTAAGGGCGTCATTCAACCATTTGGAACGTGTCTGTGAATCTTTCATGCCGATCACCACGTCTTCGGGGTTCGGGCGTGTATCCGCCAGAAAAGATCCGATTTCTTCTTCGCCATCATCGCTGATAAGAGCGTTTAAAGATTGGTCGCCGCGATTCATGCGGCCTTCCATATCTTCGACATCTTTGACGCGTACGCCAAGAGCAGCGGCAATTTTCATGCGGCCATCGGCGGTCAGGCCGTTTTCATTTTCTGCACCTTCGATTTTCGCACGCAAGCGGCGCAGATTAAAAAACAGCGATTTATGCGCGGCAGTTGTCCCCGTCCGTACAATAGACCAGTTGCGCAGGATATAATCCTGAATAGAGGCGCGAACCCACCATGTGGCATAGGTGGAAAAACGCACATCGCGGTCAGGCTCAAACTTATTCGCTGCCTGCATCAAGCCAAGGTTACCTTCCTGAATCAGGTCGCCCATCGGCAGGCCGTAATGTTTGAATTTCGCGGCGGTCGCGATAACCAGACGTGTGTAGGAACGGATCAGCTCGTGCAGGGCTTTTTCATCACCCATAGATTTCCAGCGTGTTGCCAGTTCGAATTCATGTTCACGTTCCAGCATCGGTTCGTTCATGGATGAACGGATGTAACCCATATTTGCTTTCTGTGTATTCGCATCGTCAATATAAGCCATTTTTCTGTACCTGCTAATAGACCCTTCTTATAATATGGACCATTGTGGTTCTGTATATATCAAGACCAGTTCCAAAATGACTGACGACACATACAGGGTTGTTGGCCCCATGTAATGTTATTCGGGCGTTGTTCTCAAAAGTTACAAAGTTTTTTTAAAAATTAAAAAATCGTAAAAAAAAGCGAGATGCGAGAAAGGGCCGTTAAGAGGAAGTTTCCGTAGTACTTGTAGAGGTGGACGTTTTCTTTATCGCTGTCCAGTCAGCAACGATCTGCTCCGCGTATGCATTCTTCTTAGTGGCTAACGCCTGAGCCCGTTCGGTAGTTCCATTGGTGACATCTTTTCCATTCAAAATAGATAATAGGACTGATTTTATGTTAAAAGAAGTGGCTGCTTCTTTCGCTCCCATATTGACGGTGTCCAAACGGTATTTTTTTAAATCTTTTTGTAGAGCATCAAAATTGGCTTGAGTGATCGGCTTATCCTTATAGTCCTCCAAAATCTTTTGCAGTTGCTCTTGCTGTTTGGTGGTCAGGGTAAAACCGTAATTCTTTTTGGTGGCATTGGCTTTATCAAGAATTTCTTGTGCTTTGGCGCTCAGGGTGATGGTGTCGCCATCACTGGTTTTTGTCGCGGAGGACGGGGTCAAATTTGCCGTGTTTTTAAGTGCATTGCCTATTAATACGGAATTGGTATTGCTGCCCGAGCCTGATTGACTGGTCTGGTTGTTCAAATATTGTGACAGGCTGGTAATTGTCGTCATGTCGTTTCACTTTCAAAAAATATCAACTTTTTATGAAGCAAGTTTCATGCCATGCATAATAATTAGTCATAATTAAAAAATAGCTATCTTTTGCGTTGCGGCCTGTGCTAGAACGCTATGGAATTCAAGATTAACCAAAAAAGCGACCCTGAGATGAGCCTTCAGAAACATGCCGAGAAATTTTCCGCCCCGCGTAAGGATGCGTCGGGACGGGTGCAGCTTGTGGGGTTGAGCCTTGAGGAAATGCAGGCTGTCCTGTCGGAGCATCAATTGCCGAATTTCCGGTCAAAGCAAATCTGGAACTGGATTTATCAGCGCGGAATCACCGATTTTAACGCCATGGCGAATTTACCCAAAGAATTGCGCGCCATTTTAACCGCGCATTACGCCATAGACCGTCCTGCCTTGATAACCGAACAAAAATCTGCCGACGGGACAATTAAATGGCTGCTGGGGATGTCGGACGGACAGCAGGTCGAAATGGTCTTTATTCCGACCCCGCAACGCGGAACCTTATGCGTCTCGTCACAGGTCGGGTGTACCCTGACCTGTAAATTCTGCCATACGGGAACGCAGCCATTGGTCAGAAATCTGGGGCCGCATGAAATTTTGCAGCAGGTGATGTTTGCCAAAGACCATTTGAACGAATGGCCATCATCAGGCGAAAAAGAAGGGCGCGACCTGACCAATATCGTTATGATGGGCATGGGCGAACCGTTATATAACTATGATAATGTGGCAAAGGCGTTAAAGATTTGTATGCATCCGGACGGGTTGGGAATTTCCAAACGTCATATTACGTTATCGACATCGGGTGTTGTGCCGCAAATTCATCAATGCGGCGAAGAACTGGGCGTGAATCTGGCGGTATCATTGCACGCGCCGAATGACGATATCCGTTCCGACATCATGCCGATCAACAACAAATATCCATTGGCAGATTTGCTGGATGCGTGCCGCCATTATCCGGGGGTATCGCCTATCCGCCGCATAACTTTTGAATATGTGATGCTGGACGGCGTGAATGATAGTGACGACAATGCCCGCCAACTGGCAAAATTACTCGTCGATATTCCCTGCAAATTAAATTTGATCCCTTTCAACGGATGGGAGAATAGCGGGTTTGAGTGTTCGCCGATGGAGCGTATTGAAAGTTTTGCGAAGATTTTAGAAAATGCAGGCTATGACGCGCCGATCCGCCGTCCGCGCGGACGTGATATTCTCGCCGCCTGCGGACAATTAAAATCGGCAAGCCAGCGTGAAAAATCCAATAAAATAACTGCAACTGAAACACTATAAATCCACTGCGTAAAGGAGACTAAAAATGGGTAAAAGAGGATATGATCCTAAAGAAAAACAATCATCGACACTATCTAATGCAAGAGTCTTAGAGTTAATGTTCGACTATAATTTTGCTGTTCAGGGATTGTCTGTACCAGTTCAACCTAAGCCGACTACGCGTAGGGCAGTTAGTCAGGCCCAGAGACGCTTTGGAGAACGTGCCCATATCAGTTCGTCAGGCGAGTCTGTTTTTCTTTGTGGAAAACATGTGAAAACACAAGAGGTAGTTGAAGATATTTGTATCAAATTATCCAATATGCTGGGGATAGGGGAGCGTGAAGCACTTTATAAAATGACCGGTATCCCCGAATTAAAACCGACATAACAGGAAAGTATGATGGGGAACGATTTTAAAAAGCAGACATCGACCACTTCGGCGAAGCAGGCATTGGATTACTTGCTGGCGCATGGATTCAAGGTCGGTGAAGCACGCGAGTTAAAAGACGTTCCGAAAGCCTATCGCAAAGATATACTGGATGCCCGCCGCAGATTCGGCGAATATGCGGATATCAGCAATACGGGGCGCAGTATTACATTGATTGGCCCGCATTATCCATCCGGACGCATTGTCGAGGTTCATGTCCCATTGTTCGAAATGTTGCGTCATGGGGAATTGGAACAGTTACAAAAAATAACGGGGCTTTCGTTTTAATTTGTGTAAGGATTCCGGAGTCTAAATCGTGTCCGTGTGTTGAAGCATTGCGTTCTGGCGGCTGCGTTCGATTTCACATTCAATATCATATTCATCCATGCCAATCGTCTCCAGAATTTTTGTCGCAATTTTCATGCTGGCCTCAAGAATTTCGGGGATGGCACTTGTCGCACCTAACCTGTACAGATGTTCCATATGTTCGGTGTCGTGGGTACGGGCGATGATGGGGATCAGCGGCCATTCGGTGCGCAGGGCTTTTAAAATCATTTCGGAAGATTCCGCATGATCGATGGCGATCACGATGGCCTTGACCGAGTCGAGATGCAGGTGGCGCCAAATATCTATTTTACGACTGTCGGCGAAAATCACGCGATGACCTTGTTCGCGCAATTTTTTGACTTTTTCAAAATTATTTTCAATAGCCACATAGGGAATGCCGCGAGACTCCAGAGTTGCCCCCAGCAATCTTCCGACACGCCCATATCCCGCGATCAATATTTTCGGAGCATCGGATAACGCATCGGCAATGTCTTCGGATTGATAGTCCGGTATGGTCGAAGGCAGACGTTTGATGATCCACGGTGATAAGCGGGTGAAAAATGGCGTGCAAAACATCGAGAGGGATGCCACCAGCAGGAAGAATTGCTGGTCTTCTTTCGGTAGCAAACCACCCGCCACCGCCAGTCCCAAAATCAGGAATGCGAATTCGCCTGACTGCGCCAGACGGACGGAGGCATCCACCGCAACATGGCGTTTGATTTTAAAGGGCAGGGTTGCCAGATAGGTACAGATTGTTTTTACAACGAACAGACCAATCACCGATACCGGAATCCAGAATGGATGATGTTCAATCGCCCGCAAATCCATCATCATGCCGACCGACAGGAAAAAGACTCCTAAAAGGAGGCTTTTGACGGGGTTAATCATGACTTCGATTTCATGGCGGAAATCTGTTTCCGCGATCAGTAACCCTGCCAGGAAAGCACCAAGGGCGGCGGAAAGACCCGCGCTATGGGTTACGGTTGCAATACCGATTGCCAGAAAGACAGCAAGAGAAAGGAGCCATTCCGGGCTTTTGCTGATGCTAAGTATCCCAAGCAACGGACGAAGTAATTTCGTGCCCAGCACATAAATAATGCTGACCACCGCGAGCGCAATCGCCATGGATTTCAAAAGGACAAACGGCAAAGATGTTTCGCTATCGGCCAGTGACATTGCGCCGATAATCACCAGTAACGGCACCACTGCCAAATCCTGCATCAAAAGGATAGAGAAAGAAATTTTCCCGACGGGCCGGTTATTCTGGTGCTGTTCGCCCAGCAATTGCATGACGATTGCTGTTGAGGATAGGGCAAAGGAAATCCCCACCAGAATTGAGACAATCGGGCTATTGCCGAACAGCAGGACAACCGCCGCAATCGAAAGGGCGTTGATTGCGATCTGGAGGGAGCCGAGCCCCAGCACCAGATTTTTCATTTCCATCAACCGCCGGAAAGACAACTCAAGGCCGATCATAAACATCAGAAAGATGATCCCGATTTCACCAATCAGCGAGACGGTCGAAATATCCGAGATGACGATATTGGCAAGAAACGGAATACGATCCTGAAAAAGAGCCAGACCAAAAGGCCCGACCACCACTCCGCAAATCAGATACCCCAGAACCGGCGATAATTTCAGTCTTTGAAACAGGGGAACGAAGATGCCGGCAATGGCAAAGATAATAAGGAGAGGGATCAGATTGGCGAATGAGTGGGCGTTCTGTACGGCGTCTTCCATAGTACTCCAAGGTGACGATGAATATTTCAGTTTCTTGTCCTTAAATTTATCCTATATCATCCTATGGTGCAACCGCCCATAGTTGTCCGGAGCCATAAGGAAATGGCGGAATAACGTCATTTCTATAGACAGCTATGTGATAAATTGTCTAAAACATGCGTTACATGGCACAGATATCAGAGGTAACCAAACATGAGTTCTTATCATCAGGAAAAATACGTATCGTGGGATGACGTGCAGATTCTTTGCCGCAAACTGGCAGCCCGTATCCATGCCGAAAGAC
>DMIT01000100.1:0-4388 GCA_003452275.1 Rhodospirillaceae bacterium
GACCGGCGCGTTTGAAAAACATCTGCTTTCCTTTACTGCTTATATCGCATATTAGGTTTATCGAACGCTGCGGTATTATTATTGCTGGTGTAAACAGTGTCGTCATCCGCCATGTCATGACGATAGGAATAAATAATATTTTTCACACCGGAATCATCATCCGACCAACCATTGAAATCATCGTCCACGACCTGACGCCCTGCATGATGAAATACCGAGCGGAATGTGTTATCGATACGTTTTGAAAATACATCACTGAAATTAGGTGACACGATAAAGTTGGCCACCACAATTCCTTTGGGCAACAGGCTTTCTTTAATCTTGGTCAGAAAATCTTTGGTAACCAATTGTTCAGGGATGTACACCTTGCTGGTATAGGCATCAATGACGATCATATCGTATTTGACCCGATTTGTGGCCAGATAAGAAATGATATCCTGCCCCGCGAATTTTTTGTTAGCCCCCAGCTTATGCTTTAAAAAATCCTGCTCGGCGGTCTTCTTGATGTCCGGATCAATATCGACATAGATATAATCATTATATTCATCTTCGCTGCCCATCGTGAATCCTGCGGCACCGATAATCAGGATTTTTTTAGGGGACTGCATACCCTGTGTCGCAATCGGTTTTATATAGTGTTTTTCAATATATTCGACATACGGGAATTTCTCACCCTTTTGCCCGATGAATGATGATGCACTTCCGTTCAGGGATAACATTCTCCCTGTTTCCGTCTCGATCACTGTTGCTGTATTATAGGCATTATTATAAATAATTCCGAAGTGGCGCAACATAGCATTTGAATTACAATACAGCATCACCCCCGCCAGAAACATAATGGTCATCACCTTGTCCGATAGCATTTTTTTCGACAATAGCAGCACCAGAATCGCCAATAACACAAAAATCATATTCACTGCGTTATTGGCACCAAAAAAGCGCATAATGACGATGGTCGTTATCACCGACCCGATGAACGATCCGGCAGTGGATATAAAAAGAATTTTTGCTGTCACCAACGGTAATTTGTCAGCAGAGAAAAAATTGGAAACAAGTGGTACAGTCTGCCCCAGCAAAAATACAGGCACGACAAGAAAGATAACGGAATAGAACGACGTCAATAAAATACGGTCGGATATGCCGGCGGCGAACAGGCTGTTGAAAAACAGGTCAATCGCGATGGTTGCCAATGCAGGCAAAAGAAACCACGCCGCGAGAATGATATTGGATATAAGTTTCGCGCGAATAGAAATCCATTTCCCTTTGCGGTCGAACGCAGGTTTGAAATTTCCACCGGCATAATAACCAAAGGCCAGAGGCATCAGGACAGCGGCGATAATAATCGAAACCGTATCGGCTCCGTTCCCGACATAAGATGTAATTTGCCGGATCGCCAGAATTTCCGAGGCCAGAACGATATAACCTTCTAAGAAAATAATGATAAACAGGACAGATGTCAGTTTCAGATTTTTTGACAACATAAATAAAAATATCCTTATAAAAAATTCTGGGGGTCTATATCAATCACAACCCGTACAGCCGAAGGTATTTTAAGGGCATCCAACCATTCTGCAATCAGTTTCTGAATATTCAGATTTTTTTCCGCGCGTATTAAAATACGCTGACGGAAATTGCCGCGAATGCGATACATCTGGGCGGGGGCGGGCCCTAAAATCTGCACCCCCTCGGCCCGTGGAGCTGCACGCCCGATCATCATCGCCACATCTTTGGTCTGAGTTTCATTTTTGCCGCTGATGACCAATGCCGCGAGACGTGAGAAAGGCGGCATTTTAGCCGTCTGACGTTCGTCGGCCTCAGCCTCTAAAAATCCATCACGATCATCTTCGGCAATCATTTGCATCACGCGTTGTTCAGCGTTGTAGGTCTGAAGATAGACATGCCCTTTCAATTGCTCGCGACCTGCCCTCCCCGCTACCTGATGCAATAATTGATAACTGCGTTCCGTGGCGCGCAAATCTCCGCCGCTTAACCCCAGATCGGCATCAATGATCCCGACACAGGTAATGTGTGGAAAATGGTGCCCCTTGGCAATGATCTGGGTGCCGATAATAATATCAACCTCGTGATTTTTAATGGAGTCCAGCGCGGCAATCAATTTATCGTGCGTATCGGTTATATCGCTGGCCAATATCAGAGGGCGGGCATCGGGGAAATATTCTTTGACCTCTTCGGCAATACGCTCAACGCCGGGGCCGCACGCGACAAGGGAATCCACATCATGGCAATTCACACATGCATGCGGTGTTTTGATAGAAAACCCGCAATGATGGCATTGCAATTGCTGCCCGCGCTTATGTTCGACCAGCCACGCCGTACATTTGGGGCATTCCATGCGGTGCCCGCAGGTACGGCATAACGTCAGCGGTGCAAATCCGCGGCGGTTTAAGAACAGCAAAGCCTGTTGTTTGGCATCAAGCGTTTTACGGACTTCGTCAATCAGTTTGGGCGACATGAAATGCTGGCGTTCCGGTTTATCAAGGCGCATATCAATAATCCGGATATCGGGTTTGCTGGCCCCGCCGAAACGATCAGGAAGAGACAGTAACGTATATCGCCCTTCCCAGACATTCTGCATGGTCTCCAGTGACGGGGTTGCAGAGGCAAGAATAATCGGTATTTTTCCCTGATGCGCCCGCACCACCGCCATGTCCCGCGCATGATAAATGGTCACTTCTTCCTGTTTGAAGGCGGGATCATGTTCTTCGTCCACCACGATCAGTTTTAAATCGGCATAAGGCAGGAACAAAGCCGATCGCGCACCCACGACAACTTTTGTCTGGCCGGTGACAATCGACCGCCAGGTCAGGCGGCGTTGCGCAGGGGTTAAAGAAGAATGCCACAGCGCAGGTTTCACCCCGAACCGTTCGGCAAAGCGGCGGATAAACGAATTGGACAAGGCAATTTCAGGCATTAAAATCAAAACCTGTCCCCGCCGTTCAGAAATAATTTTGGCAATGGCTTCGAAATAAACCTCGGTCTTACCGGATCCTGTCACCCCGTCCAGCAAGAAAGATTCAAATCCTCCTTGATCGATACGTGCTATAATTTTATCAGCCGCCTTCTCTTGTTCAGGCGTCAGGTCTTTCGGGGAAAAATTCGGATTGGGGGTCGCACAGGGCGCTTTGGCAAAAATATCGACCGCCTGTAATACGCCGTGTTTAACCATTGTTTTGACGGTCGATGCACTGCTGTCCGTGGCCTGTGTTATTTCCGACAATCGTCGCGGTAATCCGTCCTGCATCAGATCAATGACTTTTTGTGTTTTGTCGGAATGATATTCCCCCGTTCCTAACACATATCCCGTCATCGGTTGCGATGGTTCTAACGCCTGCGGAACGGATAGCGCCATTTTCAAAACCGATCCGCGACGCTCCATATTATAAGACGCGACCCAGTCGATGAATTTCATCTGGGTATCATCCATCGGTGGCAGATCATGTTTTTGCAAAACGGCCTTCAAGCGGGAGGAGGCCACCTCGCCCGCTCCGCCCACCGCCCAGACAACGCCGTGAACGGTTCGTGACCCCAATGGAACGGTGACATAATCCCCCACGCCCAATTCCATCCCTTCGGGAATCAGGTAGTCATAGGCCTTTTCAACCGGAGATGTAACCAGCACACTGCAAATAGGCATCTTGCTTTCCTTTAGCGAGAAAGGCATGATGCCCTCTAAATTCAGGTTTGACAATAAAAGGACGTAAAAAATGAAGTTTTTCGTAGATACCGCAGACATTAACGAAATCAGAGAGATGGCAGAAACAGGCCTGATAGATGGTGTTACCACCAATCCGTCGCTGATTTTGAAATCAGGCAAGGATTTCCTGCCTTTGATTAAAGAAATTTGCGATGTGATTTCGGGGCCGGTCAGTGCCGAAGTCGCCTCAACCGATTATGAAACCATGTGGAAAGAGGCCGATAAACTACGCTCTATCGCCGATAACGTGACCGTGAAAGTCCCCTTGACCCCTGCCGGTCTGAAGGTTTGTAAACGCCTGTCAGACGAAGGCACCATGGTTAACGTCACCCTTTGCTTTTCCGCGGCGCAAGCCATTCTGGCGGCGAAAGCCGGTGCGGCCTTTATCTCTCCGTTCGTCGGACGTCTGGATGATATCGGGCAGGACGGTTTAACCCTTATTCAGGACATTGTCGGCATTTACGACAATTATCCAAACTTCCAGACCGAAGTTCTGGTCGCATCCGTCCGTAACCCGATGCACATCGTTGATTCCGCCAAAATCGGCGCCGATGTGGTGACTTGCCCCGCTTCCGTCATCAAGCAACTTTATAACCACCCATTGACCGACAAAGGTCTTGCGGCTTTTGTTGACGACTGGAAAAAAACGGGCCAATCTATTCTTTAAATTTTT
>DMIT01000100.1:4520-6184 GCA_003452275.1 Rhodospirillaceae bacterium
AAATCTTGCGGGGCTTGTAAATTTCCTGAATTTAGGCTTCATTGTGGCCCATGGAAACAATCATCAATCATATTCAGTTATCAGGGTTGGTCGGTATTATAGCGGGATATCTGCTCGGCTCCATTCCCTTTGGCCTTGTCCTCTGCCGTTTGTTCGGTTATGGCGATATCCGCGATATCGGGTCGGGCAATATCGGGGCCACCAATGTCCTGCGTACCGGAAATAAATGGCTGGCAGCCCTCACCCTTATTTTGGATTCCAGTAAAGGGTTGATCGCCGTTCTGGTGGCCGCCGCTTTCTTTGATAAACATGCCATGTTCGGTGCGGCACTCGGCGTTGTGCTGGGACATAATTTTCCTGTCTGGCTCAAATTCAAGGGCGGGAAAGGTGTTGCAACTACGCTCGGGACACTTCTGGCCCTCTCTTGGCCTGTGGGACTTGCCTGCTGCCTGACATGGGGAGCGGTGGCCGCGGCAACCCGCATATCTTCCCTGTCCGCTTTGGTGGCTTTGGCGCTTGCCCCTATTTTCGTGGTATGGTTCGGCAATCCGCATCAGGTCTATCTGGTCGGGCTGCTCGCGCTCATCGGATGGATACGACACCGCGCCAATATCACCCGCCTGTTGGACGGGGTGGAACCCAAAATCGGCAAAAAGAAGACAGAATGAATCGAAAAGATCAAATCGACTGGCTGCGTTTGGCGCGGACGGAAACCGTGGGGCCAGTGACGTTCCATCGCTTGCTGGCAAAATATGGAAGCCCTGCCGCGGCTTTGGACATCCTGCCGGTTCTGACCCGAAATAAGCCGATCCGTATATGTGATACCGCGACAGCACAGCGCGAACTGGAAACCCTTGACAAATATAACGGACGGATGCTCTTTGCAGGGGATGCACATTACCCTCTGGCCCTGACCGCGCTCGAAGATGCGCCGCCGGTCTTAAGTGTCCTCGGTCATATTGACCTGCTGCAAAAACAATCCGTGGCCTTGGTCGGTTCACGCAATGCATCGCTGAATGCCCGTAAACTTGTCCATAAAATGGCGGCTGATCTGGGTAAAGCCGGCATTGTCGTTGTCTCGGGGCTGGCGCGCGGTATTGACACCTCGGCCCATGAAGGATCGTTACCGACAGGAACGGTAGCTGTGGTCGCGGGCGGAGTTAATGTCATCTATCCCAAAGAAAATACCGACCTCTTCCATAAAATCGGCGAAACCGGCGCGGTCATATCGGAATGCGCATGGGGGATGCAACCTCTGGCGCAACATTTCCCGAAACGGAACCGCATTGTCTCCGGCTTGTCCGTGGGAACAGTGGTGATCGAAGCCAGTCTGCGTTCAGGCTCGCTGATTACCGCCCGTATGGCCGCCGAACAAGGGCGCGATGTCATGGCCGTTCCCGGCTTTCCTCTCGACCCGCGTTCCGAAGGCACAAATGCTCTGCTGCGCGACGGGGTGATTCTGGTACGCGATGCAGCGGATGTTCTTGAACAAATCAACTCGTTTCTAAAGCCTGCACAGCGCAACGAACAAATTTCATTTTCCGAAATCGTTGGTTTAAATGACAGCGGACTTTCAGAAAGCCCCGCAAATGACTGTTTTTCATCAGAAAACCTGTATAGCCTGATATTTCCAGAACTCTCAACAACTCCCGTAGAGGTTGACG
>DMIT01000046.1 GCA_003452275.1 Rhodospirillaceae bacterium
CCGATATGCGGATCAGCACGCTCAACCACCTCCCCGTCCATTTCCAACACAAGGCGCAGCACCCCATGCGCCGCAGGGTGCTGCGGGCCAAAATTCATGGTATAGGGCTTGATGAAATGTTCTTGGGCCAGTTCGGGATCGTCATGTGTTGTGACGGCAACTTGTGATGTCATGTTTTACTCCGCTGCCTTTTTGGTGGGGTGCCAGCCGATTTTTGGCATGTTGGGATTGGTATATTTTTCGCCTTCGGCTTTCTCGTCTCCGGGGAGCTGGATGTCCGTCAGGGCTTCCCATGGGCTGAGATTATCGAAGACGCGGAAGTCTTGCGGCAATGTCACGGCACCATAGACAACGCGTTTTTGTTCCGCGTCATACCGTACCTCGACATGGCCGGTGAGAGGAAAATCTTTTCTCAACGGATGCCCGTCAAAACCATAGTCTGTCAAAATGCGGCGATGATCGGTCAGTCCGTCAAACATAATGCCGCACATGTCCCATGTTTCGCGTTCGAACCACGGGGCGGAACTGAATAATCCGGATACGGATGGAACAGGTGTTTCCTCATCGGTTGTTACTTTAACGCGGACGCGGATATTATGACGCAAGGACAAAAGCTGGTATACCACTTCGAACCGTTCGCCGCGGTTCGGGTAATCCACCCCGCAAATATCGATCAATTGTTTGAATTGAGTCTCGTCCGCATCGCGCAAATACGCCATGACCGCCAGTAAGGCTTCGCGCTTCACATGAAAGACAAGTTCGTTGCCGGTGGTATCGAATGATGTGATGCCATCAGCCAGACGGGACTGGATTTCCTCGGCATAGACGACCATCGGGTCTTTAGGTGCTTCTTCGGCAACGGGTACTGTCTGGATTTCATCAACCATTTCGAATTCCTATCTGACGATCCGCGTGTCTTCGCGGCGGATTTTTTTCTGAAGTTGCAATAGCCCGTAAACCAATGCTTCTGCGGTTGGCGGGCAGCCCGGCACATAAATATCAACCGGTACAATCCGGTCACAGCCACGAACAACGGAATAGCTGTAATGGTAATAACCTCCGCCATTCGCACATGACCCCATCGAAATCACCCAACGCGGTTCTGCCATCTGGTCGTAAACTTTACGGAGGGCTGGCGCCATTTTATTGGTCAGAGTTCCCGCCACAATCATCACGTCGGACTGGCGCGGGGACGGACGCGGAATGATCCCGAAACGGTCAAGATCATAACGGGACATATAAGAATGGATCATCTCCACGGCGCAACAGGCCAGCCCGAAAGTCATCGGCCACATCGACCCCTGACGCGCCCAGTCAAAAAGTTTATCGGTCTGGGTCAGGACGAACCCTTTGTCGGACACTTCCTGCGCCAGTTTGGCAACGGCCTCATCCTGCTGTTCTGCTGGCAACATCGGTACATCGGTAACGAGCGAGGTTGCCGGAGCCTCGAAAATATGACGTTCACTGCTCATCGCGCGTTATTCCCAATCAAGGGCTCCCTTATTCCATTCATAAACCAGACCAACGGTGAGGACACCCAGAAAGACGACCATCGACCAGAAACCAAACATCCCGATAGCACCAAGCGACACCGCCCACGGGAACAAAAATGCGACCTCAAGGTCAAAGATAATAAAAAGAATGGCCACCAGATAAAACCGCACATCAAATTTATTGCGCGCATCGTCAAAGGCTTCGAACCCGCATTCATAGGCAGAGAGTTTCTCTGCATCGGGTTTATTCTTACCAATCACCATCGACGCCAGAACCATGGCGCAAGACAGGCCGGCGGCAATTCCCAAAAAGACGATAATCGGCAAATAGTTTAAAAGAAATTCTGTTGAAGCCATAATAATTCGAATCCATTCGTTGGACAGGACGTTTTCAGGCCTTAAATGACCATAAAGGCGGAATGATTTCAAGAGGCAAGCCGATCTATGAACAATTTATAGATAGATATTTGCATCTTTTTGACATTAATTATGAATAATTATCTAGGGTGTGACAAAAACATTCTACTTTGCTAAGTTCCGGCGATGAATTTTAAAACTGACATTTCTAAAAAACTGCGTATCGCCTGCCTGTCCCACCGCGGATTGTCCACTCAGGGGATAGAACCCGCTTTGCAATATATGTTTCCGGATGCAGAGATCGTATCAATCTTTCAACAGCATCTTCGCCAGCATGCGCTAAAAGATTATGACATTCTGATATTATCGGGGATCAATGACGAAGACAGCGTTTATCCGTCCCTCCTTCCGCCAAAGGAAATGGAGACCATTAAAAATACGATTGAACAAAATGGGCTGATCTTATGGACATTCTGTGCGGCGTCTTATTACATGTTCGAGGAAATATCATACCAGAAACGGTCAGGGGCCTTTAAAACCATGCGCGGTACAGGGTTGATAAAAGGGACGGCCCGTCACGGATTTAACCATATTACCCGCCAGACATTCAATGCATCCCCGTGGAAAGATTATATTTTAGCGGGTATCTATGTTGACGGGCATCATGAATTGTTGCGTTCCCTTAATATCAATGGCCCGACTTTGTTACCGGCAGCCACGGAAAACAGCCTTGTTGAACAATTTATGAAATACAAAGACATTCAGGGCGCTGCCGGCGTTGTCAAAAAAATGGGACGAGGGTTGCTGATTGCTTTGGGCGTGCATCCCGAATTATCCCCCGCCCATCCGATGCTGCCCGAATCGTTTACTGACTTTGAGAAAGATAGATGGACAATTTTGTCGCTCATCAAACGCAAAATCATCATGCATCAATCTGGACAAGATCCATGGCGCAGCCTGCCGCCGGCATCACTGGAACTGCAAAATGTCTGATCCGTCCCCTATCCGCTTTCGTCCGCATCACCTGTTATGTATGCTGACCCATATCGGCAAGGGATATAGTGAAATATTCACTGAAAATATGGGGAATATTCTAGAGCAGATCAATGCCGGTGAAACCGATATTATTCTGGAGTACGGCCCCGATGATATTTGCACCCCGCGCCTCTGTGATAAAGACGATGTGACCTGTCATTGCCGCGAACTTCATATTGATGACAGGGATAACGAAGCATTGGCGGACTTTGCAAAATCTGCTGATTTCGCCATGTTCAAGATCGGCAACCGGTTCAGATTGACGAAAGACTTGATCCAACGCCTTCGGGATGCTTATAAAACAAATGACATCAGAACAGCATGTCACAATTGTGAATGGTATGACCTGTGCAATGACATCACACAAAACGGATTCAAAGGAACGAAACTGAAATGACCAATATAAAACCTATCCACATCATCGGCGGCGGTATGGCGGGGACTGAGGCCGCGTGGCAAGCCGTCAATATGGGTGTTCCTGTGATCCTGCATGAAATGCGACCGCACACACCGACCGATGCGCATAAAACGGACGGACTGGCCGAGTTAGTCTGTTCCAATTCCTTCCGTTCGGACGATAAGGATTATAATGCTGTTGGCGTCCTACACGAAGAAATGCGCCTGTGTCATAGCCTGCAAATGCGCGAAGCGGCAAAGGCTGCGGTGCCTGCCGGCGGCGCACTCGCTGTTGATCGTGATGCCTTTTCGGAAGGTGTGACCAAAACATTATCCGAACATCCGTTGGTCACCATCGAACGCGGAGAAATTGCAGGGTTGCCGCCCGCAGACTGGGACAGCGTGATTATCGCGACCGGCCCTCTGACCTCTGCTCCGCTGGCCAATGCCATCCGTGAACTGACGGGCGAAGATTCTCTTGCGTTCTTTGATGCGATTGCGCCGATTGTCCATCGTGAAAGCATCGATATGACTGTCGCATGGTTCCAGTCGCGTTACGATAAGGAAGGCCCGAACGGGAACGGCAAAGACTATATCAATTGCGGTATGAACAAAGATCAATATCTGGCCTTTATCGACGCCCTTCTGGCTTCTGAAAAGACTGAGTTCAAGGAATGGGAAAAGAACACCCCCTATTTCGAAGGCTGTATGCCGATTGAGGTCATGGCTTCACGCGGCGCGGAAACATTACGCTTTGGCCCCATGAAACCGGTGGGGCTGACCAATCAGCATACAGGTGAACGTCCCTATGCAGTGGTGCAGTTGCGGCAGGATAATGCGCTGGGCACCCTCTATAATATTGTCGGTTTCCAGACCAAGATGAAATATGCCGAACAAACCCGCGTGCTGAAAATGATCCCGGGCTTGGAGAACGCGGAATTTGCGCGTCTTGGCGGACTGCACCGCAATACTTTTATCAATTCGCCACGCCTCCTTGACCATCACTTGCGGTTAAAGGCCATGCCGCGCATTCGTTTTGCAGGACAAATCACAGGGTGCGAAGGATATGTCGAAAGTGCCGCCATCGGCCTGATCGCCGGACGCATGGCGGCGTGCGAGCGTCTGGGATTAGAGATGCCATCCCCGCCCGAAACATCGGCGATGGGTGCCATCATCCGCCACATCACAGGCGGGGCAGAGGCTGAAACTTTCCAACCGATGAATGTCAATTTCGGATTATTCCCCGACATCGTCACCAAAGAACGCGGCCGCGAAAAAAAGAAAGCCCAAGCCCAACGCGCCCTAACCGACACCGCAGAATGGCTAAAATTCTTTGAAAGATAACGATAGAAAACCTAAGCAAGCGTGGAGATAATCTAAAAAAACACGAAGGGCACGAAGAATCACGAAATTTCGCTCTCTGATGCCCCTTCCTGTCATTGCAAGGAGCAACAGCGACGCGGCAATCCATTCTTTCTCTGCGTGCTCTGCGGCCTCTGTAGTTCAAACCTTCTTGGTGCCTCCGTGTCTTGGTGGCAAATCTTCTGGGGAAGAAAAACCAGAATATTGCCATCAGCGTGTAAATTTTTTGAACCACGAAGACGCAAAGGACACAAAGAATCACGAAGCTTTTTTATGTCTGTGCGTTGAAACTCTAAATATTAACTACAGAGCGCGCAGAGACCGCAGAGAAAAAGACAGGGATGTCTTTTGATCGTCGATTCAAATCAGAATCCGTCATTCTGGCGAAAACCAGAATCTCTCTGAACCCAAGTGAGATTGCGGCTTTCGCCGCAATGACGGTATGTTAAAAATGTATGATTCTGATTTGAATTGATGATATCTCGGAGCGAATTTTTTATGATCTATCAGTTCGTTTTGCTGTTTTGATTTTTTAAATCTTCGCAGTCATTGAAAAAACGAAGATGCA
>DMIT01000072.1 GCA_003452275.1 Rhodospirillaceae bacterium
AAAAGCAAATACCGTTTCAATTACGACACCATGAAAACTTTGAATGATGACATTCAAATGCGCAGTGATTGGACAATTCCGATTTGTTCCGGGGGGGAACGTCTGAAGGACGAAAACGGGGAGAAAGGCCATACGACTCAAAAGCCGGAGGCCCTTCTCTACCGTGTCCTGATGGCGTCCACACAGGCGGGCGATACAGTGCTTGACCCGTTCTTCGGGACGGGCACGACTGGCGCAGTGGCAAAAAAACTCGGTCGCAACTGGATCGGACTGGAACGCGAGGACAGCTATATCAAACTGGCGACCGAACGCATTGCAAAAGTAAAACCCATCGAAGAATCCGAACTCCTCACCCAGACCTTGAAACGCGAGGAACCGCGCGTACCGTTCGGGTGGCTCATTGAACGCGGCTTGATTAAAGCCGGAGCGGTTCTGACCGACAGCAAAAATTCCATCGAGGCCAAAGTTGGCGCAGATGGCAGCGTCATCGCCAAAACCGAGATTAACCAGTATCGCGGATCAATCCATAAAGTCGGCGCGGCTCTTCAGGACGCTCCAAGCTGCAACGGATGGACATATTGGCATTACAAAGACGGTAAAAATTCTTTCCCGATTGACCGGTTGCGCCAACGCGTGCGCGATGAAATGAACGCCCAAACGTCTATTCAATAGAAACGACTGACATGAACACCACAAAAATCATCGTGCGGGACTTTATACTTCCCGCACGTATCGGCATTTATCCGCAGGAACAGGTGGCCCCGCAAAATATTTGCGTCAATGTCACCATGAATCTGGCAGACCATCACATCAACCATGATGCGATCGAGGACACGGTATCCTATGAACATGTCATCAATGAAATCCGCGTTCAGGCCACGCTCCACCATAATCTGGTCGAAACATTGGCCGAACATATCGCGCAATTCGCGTTGAGAGATATACGCGTAACGGAAGTCACCGTTCAAATCGAAAAACTGGAAATTTTCCCAGACGCGCGTGTCGGTTGCTGCCTGACGCGCGGCAGAAACTAAAATAACTGATTATACAACGGCAGCATCAGATCTTTATCCGCGAAGACATCCAACCGCATTAATTTTCCCTGAAAATTAAATGCCTTTGTACCAGATTCATAATCTTTAATACCATCATATTGATCAATACGGATGCGATAACGAATATAAGCTTGGCGTTTCATATTATCGATATTTTCCTGTTTGGCTCTCCACTCGATATATTTTTGCGCCAGTTTTTGTGGAACGCGGATAAAACTGAGATTGAGCGGGCTTGAAATACTGACAACCCCCGTCGCAGGATAAGTATCGGGGTTGATCGAAAAGCGCCCGCAACTTGTCGTGCCATTTTCATAGCTTGCAAATTGCAAGTTTCTTTGCGCCTTGAATTCCTTAGCGTCCAAAATCGGGAATCCCTGTAACGCATAATCATACCGGCCCATGGAAATGGGCTGAACATATTCGTAATATCTCGGAACCTTATCCTTATTTTCGCCGATATATTCCTTGGTTGCTCTTTTTATTTTTTCCCATTCAAATTCATTATCAAAAAATTTATTGTAGAGGTTACATTCCGTCACTATCAAATAAACATTCAATGCTTCTTCGTTAGTGACAGAAAAGGCATCATATGACCACGCCAGTTTATAAAGATTGCTATAAGTGACCTGAGTATAGGTTGCCTCAACCATTTTTTTGACGCCACTAGGGCCGGCCGGCCCCAAAGCCCCCAGATCCACTTTTGATTCTGGTGCTGCGCCCCCCGTCACCGGATGAAGGGCCAGCAAAGCCACGACCAAAAGAGGGAGAATTTTCGTCATTATCATCTTTTTATTCAACCTTCAAAAAACTTTATGCGCCAGACGGGCCGCTTTCAGGAACAGAGTCGGCAGACCAATTTTATCCAATTCAACCACCCGTGTGTTAAAAATTAGCAAATCCGCAGAAGATGTTAACGTTTTTCGCAAATCAGGCACAACGACTCCCCAAACAGCCAATTCTAACCTGAAATGGGTAAAGACATGATAAACGTGGCCGATTTGACGCAATTCAGGGAAATTTCTCTGCCAATTCAACGCGTTCTCCCCCTTTTTTCCTGCGGTTAAATCCCAATCCGTGGTGGGTAAACCAATCATGCCGCCCAACATCCTTTGGGATAAACGTTTCTGGAAGATCACATTCCCCTCTATATCCTGAATCCAGTATACTTCGCCATAGCGGACAGGAATGGTTTTCTTGGCGGCTTTGACCGGATATTTCTCGGCTTCGCCTGCGGCATGGGCCTTACAAAATTCCTGAACGGGACAAAGCGGGCAAAGCGGTTTCTGGGGCGTGCAGATATTCGCGCCGATATCCATCAAGGCCTGTGGATAGGCTTTGATCTGCGCCGGCTTCCACCTCTCCATCCCGTCAAACAAATGTCCGGACGCATGGTGAACGATTTTCTTACCGTCAGGATAAGGATCGGGAATGGCAAAGATACGCGCTGTAATACGCTCGATATTCCCGTCAACAACGGTTGCGGGCTTGCCATACGCAATCGCCATCATCGCCGCCGCGGTATAGGGGCCAATCCCGGGGAGGGATAAAAGACCCTCTCTCTCCTGCGGAAATTGCCCACCCCATTCCTGCGTTACCACCCGCGCGCATTTCAGCAGATTGCGCGCCCGCGCATAATACCCCAACCCCGCCCAAGCCGCCATCACCTCGGCATCATCGGCACCGGCCAGAGCGGCAATCGTCGGCCATCGTTCGGTAAATTTCAGGAAATACGGCACAACCGCAGGAACCGTTGTCTGCTGTAACATAATTTCAGACATCCAGACCTTATAAGGGTCTGTCTCCCCCTCCCCAACCACCCGCCATGGTAAAACCCTGTGGTTTTCATGATACCAGTTGAGAATAGCACTCTGAAATTCTGACGGTTGAAATAAGGAAACGCGTTTTTTAGGCATATACCTGTTTAGCTTGGCTCAAACGAAATGACAATCCGCATCCCGAGGGATAAAGCAACCGAGTTAAATGCATCCGGCGCGCCCCCATCCTTTTATTCTCCAAGGCTGGAACACAGCCCTCCAAACCAGAAAAGACGCAGGCTACCTCCTCCCCGCAGAAACCCACCATATCAGTGAGATAGAATACAAACGTGACTTTTACGCATGATTTGTATTATAAGAACCTATGTCTGATCTGCGCCCCCTTTCGACCAGTGTTTCTAAACTGACGTCCGCGACGTTCAGTAAGAAATTTGTGGCGCTGGGGCGGGTTTTGAATAGCTGGGATGATATTATAGGGCCGGAGATGGCCTCCAAGACCCAACCGGTTAAAATTCATTATCGCAAACCAAAGGATGCGAAGGACAAGCCCGAGGCGACGTTGGAGATTGCGGCGACCAGTGCCGATGCGGCCTTGCTGCATTATCAAAAAGACCTGATTTTGGCGCGCATTAACCAGATTTTCGGCGATGCGTGGATTACGGGCCTACGTTTTGTCCATATTGCCGCCAATAGCGAGCATAAATATGCCCCGTCGCGCAAATTGGCTGCCCCGCTGGCGCAAGAGGATCTGG
>DMIT01000213.1 GCA_003452275.1 Rhodospirillaceae bacterium
CTGATCCGCCGGAATTGATAACCAGCCGCGCATCAGGGGCGGCGATAATTGTATCGGCCCCTTTCAGTACGATCACCGCCTTGCTGCGTTTGGCGGCGGCAAAGGCGCGTTCGGGCTTTGATCCTTTCAGATCGGGAAAGATACGCGCAAATTCTCCGTCATGCGGGGTCAGAATACAATGTGGCCCCAATGCCGCCATCAGTAATTTCGGGTCATCGGCAAAAACCGATAATGCGTCGGCGTCCAGAACGCATAGTTTTTGCGGGCTGGCCTGAACGGAATCAAAAATAACTTTTTTCAATGCGCCGATATTATCCATACCCGTCCCGCACCCGATCAACACGGCATTGCGGCGGGGGTCTTTGATATGTTCTTTAAAACGCGCCAGTTCACCCATCGGTTCCACCAGCAAGCTCGGGTTGTGTAATTGATGAATGATGGCAGTATCAGCGGGGGCCACCACGGTGACCAGTCCCGCGCCAATGCGAAGGGCGGCAGTTGCGGCAAGGCTTGCCGCCCCTGTCATAGCCTTTCCGCCAAGGACGACGACATGCCCATGGTGATATTTATGGGCGTAAACCGGTTTGTTGAAATCTGCCTGCGCCCACGGCAACGCGGTTGAATTTTCCAGCATGAACGGGCCAATCGGCGGCAAGACATCTTCCGTGATGCCGATATCGGCGACGATAACCTCGCCCGATGCCTGACGCCCCGGCAGCAATAAATGCCCGGGCTTTTTCCATCCGAAAGTGATGGTGATGTCGGCCTGCGGCGTGCAATCCTGACAGTCGCCGCTATCCGCATTCATGCCGGACGGTACATCAATGGCAATGATCGGGCATTCTGTTTCGCGAAGACTAATCAGCGTATCATATATCTGCTCTTCGACCGCGCGGGATAGGCCTGTCCCGAATACAGCATCCACAATCAGGCCATCGGCGGGGAATTCAACATCCGCAAAAGCGACGATATCGTCTTTCCATGTGTCTGCCGCGCGGGATGCATCCCCTTGCAGATCGTGAATATCCACGGCGCAGGCCACGGTCACGTCCCAATTTTTCTTTTTAAGGGCCGCGGCAACGATCAATCCGTCCCCACCATTATTCCCTGATCCACACAGGACAAGGACGGGCTGTTTTGAATAACGGGAAATGATTTCTTCCGCTACGGCTTTGCCGGCACGCTGCATCAGGGAAAAGGAGGTTGTTTTCCCGGTACAAGCCGCTTTTTCAGCCAGTTTCATCTGATGGGTTGAGAGAATCTCGGATGTCATAGAGGCTATTTATGACCCATGCGGCATGAGTCGGCAATATGCATCCTGCGATTTTCTCTGTTTTTTCTTACCCAATCGCACTATACTATATGGATGGAAGGTTTTTTACTTATTCTCTTTGCATTCGTGCTGATAATTGCCGAAGCCCATGTGCCGTCATTCGGTATTCTGGGCATTGCGGGGATTATCTCCCTGCTGGCAGGAGGGCATTTCATTATCGAGCAAGGCGGCATTTTCGGCTACCCGCTTGACTGGCCGTTCTTCCTCGGCTTGGCAACAGCGACCGCCATTCCTTTATTTTTCGCCAGTTATGTTATCGCCAAACACCGCCATAAAAAACCAGTGGCAGGTGTCGAGGGTATGATTGGCCGCCCTGCCAAAATCGTCGAATGGTCGGGCAACACAGGCCGAGTCCATGTACAGGGCGAGTTATGGGCCGCCCATTCTACGCATCCATTTTCATTTGCCGAAGGCGATCTGGTCATCATTGGCGGCGTTAACGACATGTCATTGCATATTCACCCTAAAAACTAGATACAGGAGACTAAAATGGGATTTATTCCGGTCGTACTCGTGGGCTTGCTCGTATTGGCCTTTGCGTCCATCCGCATTATCAAGGAATATGAACGCGGTGTGGTTTATACGCTAGGGAAATATACCGGTGTGCGTGAAGCCGGTTTGCAATTCGTCCTGCCGGCGATCCAGCAAATGCAAATCGTCGATATCCGCGTCCGTACCGATGATATTCCGGCACAGGATTTGATTTCCAAAGATAACGTGTCAGTACGCGTCAGCGGGGTTTTGAACTATCGCGTCACCGACCCCGGCCTTGCGATTAACCGTAGCGAAGATTTCCTGTTCCGTACCAACCAGTTGGCGCAAACCACCCTGCGTTCCATCCTCGGGCAACATGACCTTGACGATATGCTGCAAAAACGTAATGAGCTGAACAAAGCCATTCAATCCGAACTGGACGGACAGACCGAAGGTTCGGGGATCAAGGTCATCAGTGTTGAAATCAAACATGTGGATATCGACCCCAGCATGATTAAGGCCATTGGACGTCAGGCCGAGGCCGAGCGTGAACGTCGCGCCAAAATCATTAATGCCGAAGGTGAATTACAGGCCGCGAAACAACTGGACGAAGCCGCTGCCATTCTGGCGCAACGCCCTGAGACGATGCAATTGCGTTATCTGGGGACACTGGGCGAATTCGCGGCATCCAAAGGGGCCAGTACCATCGTGCTACCGCTGCCGATGGACATCCTGAAAACCGCGACAGATTTGCTGGGCAAAAAATAACAGGAATTATTCCGAGAGGGATTGGATCGAAAAGGCCTTGCCGGCTTTTTCTGGATCGAATTTTGCGCCGGTCGTATCTGCACCGTTTAGAATAATGCCCTCCATCTTGGCCCCTGTGAAATCCGCATCCCGCAGATCACAATTGGTCAGATTGGCGAATGATAAATCTGCGTCGCTGAAATCTACATTCTTCATTTTAGCCCCTTGCAGATCGACATAGCGCAATTCTGCCCCCTTCAGATTACAGGGGGCAAACCGTTGCTGGGAACCGGTTGCGAATAACAGAGGCAGGAAATTTGTCTCGCGCATATCTGAATGCGAAAATTTTGCCCCTTGTAAATTCGCACCGCGAAAATCGGCCTGAACCAGATCACACCGCCTGAAATCAGCCCCTTGCAAATTTGCACTTTGCAATTCGACCTGGAATAAATTCATGCCGAAAAATTTGGCGTTGACCGCTTTTAAGGCAGTCAGCTTTTGTTTTTTCAGCGTTTTGCATTCCCGCAAATCATAACCGGATAAATCCAGATAATTCCCTTCTTTGCCTGATGAATTGACCCATTCCTGATGATCGTCGATCATCTGCATCAACGGCTTTTGTAACTCTTCCAATGATGGGCCGATATTGGAATCGGTCAGCGCATCCGTCAGGTCAACGCCGCTATTGGCAATGGCCTCGATATTCGCGCCGGTCAGGATGGCGCTCTGCATATTTGCGCCCGCCAGATTCACGTTTTCGAAATTGGCCCCGCTTAAATCCGCGCCGATCAACCTCGCGCCACGTAAATCTGCGCCATGAATTTTCGTCAGACTTAAATTGGCATCGGTAAAATTGGCGTTATTCGCCATACTGCCGATCAATTTGGCGCCCGTCATATTCGCACCGCGAAAATTCACCGGCTGCGGTTGGGCGTAGGTTCCGTCGGATGTCAGCGCACCGCCGCGCAAATCGGCACGTTCCAGATCGGCACCTGCCAAATTCGCACTTTCGATTTTTGCTCCCCGCAAATCGGCACGCATAAAATTCGTGTGAATCAAATTGGAAAAACTAAGGTCGCAGGCATATAAAGAGGCTTCCTGAAAAATCGTGAAAGCCAGATTCATATGGGTCATATCACAACCCGAAAAATCTGCCTGTCGCAAATTTTTATCACTCAGGCTTAACCCTGAAATATCCACCCGCTTCAGCAAGGCCCTGCGGCCCCCGATGCGCCCCTCCAGATAGCGTTCATGAAGGGCCACCAACCCGTCCAACTGGCTTTGGCTTAATCGCTCCAGAGGGGTATCATCAGGGGTATGACTATAAGGATCGTTTGACATTCATTTACTCTCTGTTCAAATATGGGCTTTATGCTAAAATCACCGGATGAAAAAAGAAATTAGGTTTTTATATATCGTTTTATTTTGCACTCTGACATTAGGGATCAGCGGTTGCGGTATCATGCCCGGCAAACTGGTTTCCCCCTCCGAAGCAGAAAAAGAAAAACGGGAAGAACAAAACGGTACAACGGCGCATAACCCTGCTGCCGTTCCCACTTTCCCCGCCGTGTATCCCAAGGCTACAAGATAGTACGCGATCATTCGGTAAAACTGATTTTAATCGCACCCACCGTTTCGGGGATGGAATCCGGTACAGATATGTTAAAGTTATAAACGCCCTCTTTCCCTAAAGCATCTAACGGTAAAGCATGGTTGACTTCCTCAATCACCTTCCCGCCATCGTCCAGATAGGTCAGTTTCAATTCAGGCACCCTGACATTCTGATTGGTGATATTGATAAGATGGCCGACAATTTCACGTTTGCCGCCTTCCGATTGTAATAGAACACGATCAATGGTGAATGCATCTTCGGGGTTGAGGCGAGCATAGACAGTTAATGGGAACCCTGCGGCCTCATAAACCGATGCCAAAGCCGGCACAGCACGGGTTATGGACCATCGGGCAGACACCAACCCCAGCAGCAGACAGGTGAAAACAGCCAATGCCACCATGAAGCTCGCAAAATGGCTTAAGAAACCTTGATAACCATTTGGAAAAAGACCATTTTTTAAACGAGCAGGAAGGATCTTCTGCAAAATGACGGCAAGTTTTGTTTTGATACTCACCCGTTCTTACTCTGGTTTTGCCAGTTTGGGCTTTTTCTTGCCATCGTCAAAGGCGATATCGTCAACATCGATATCGGTTGACTGGATCAGATTAATCAGGTCTTCGAGGGCTTTTTTCCCGCCCTCTTGAAACCATTCATGTTTACATTTTTTACAGCGAACCTGACGCCCATCCGGCCCAATAGCCTCATTCGGAACGTTATAGCTTGCAGAACAGGATGGACAGGTTAAAATCATTGCTTCTATCTGATAAGATTCTTAATATCACGTCACAGCGATTGTATGTCGATGAGTCGCTTTGAGCAACAGGGTTTATAGTTTTATGATTAAATTTGAGCATGTCGGTTTGCGTTATGGTATTGGCCCTGAAGTCCTGAGTGATATTACCTTCACACTGGAACAAGGATCATTTCATTTCCTGTGCGGCCCGTCGGGAGCAGGGAAATCATCGCTGATGACGTTGCTATACCTAGGCCGCAAATGTTCGCGCGGACAAATCCACATGATGGGCAAAGATACCAGTAAATTGAAACGCGATGAACTGGCAGAACTGCGCCAACAAATCGGGGTTGTGTTTCAGGATTTCAGATTGCTGCCGCATCTATCGGCATTCGATAATGCGGCGTTGCCATTGCGCATTTCCGGTGTGCCCGAGAAAAAAATCAAGAATCATGTCGAAGAATTGCTGGACTGGGTGGGGCTGGGTGATTGTATGAAACGTCTGCCGGCAACCTTGTCAGGCGGTCAACAACAACGGATTGCGATTGCGCGCGCGGTCATTGCCAATCCGCGCCTTCTGCTCGCTGACGAACCGACAGGAAATCTGGATGATGAAATCGGCATGAAACTGATGGGGTTGTTTGAACAACTGAATAAAATGGGTACAACGATTTTAATCGCCACCCACTCGACCCAGATTTTAGACAGATTGCCGCATCGGCGTTTGATTTTAAATCAGGGGCATCTGGAAATCTTTGATCCGACTGCCGCCCCCTTTGCCACACCGCCCGAGGTTGCCCATGCTTAAGTCATCGCTTCACCACCATATTTTTTCTATCACCCAGCATCGCAAAGCCGGATATGACATACCATTGCATACCCGCCTGGGGACAGAGTTCCTTGTGCTGCTGATCGCACTGATGACTTACCTCCTCCTCCTCTCGGCCACCGGAAGCATCGGGCTGGGGCATATGGCGGACAAATGGGTGTCGGGGTTGGAAAATGCCATGACTATCGAAATACCCGCTAAGGATGGCGCTAAGCAACAGGCCGAAAATCTGGTTGATAGACTGAAGAAACTGGAAAGCGTGAAATCCGCGCGCGTCCTCACCCAGTCCGATATGGGCGATATGTTATCGCCATGGTTGGGAAATGATACATCCGTATTGGCAGACCTGCCGTTGCCGACATTGGTCTCCGTCGAATTGACCAAACGTACCCCTGCCCTCACGCAGACTATTCAAAATCTGGTCAACAGTATCGCACCCCAAGCCATTGTCGATTCCCACGAAGCATGGTTGGTTGATCTTTTAAAACTGACCAACGGATTACGCCTGACCGCTTTTGTCGTCTTTGGCCTGATCCTGTTCGTGACGTCCTTCGTGATTGGCGGGGCCGTCCGCTCGCGCATGGCGATGCACCAGCGGGAACTGGAATTGTTGCATACGATGGGCGCGACGGATAAATATATCAGCCTGCAATTCATTCGCTATATCTTTTCACAAACCATGAAAGGCTTGGGATTCGGGCTGGTGGCAGGAATGATAACTTTTATCGGCTTTGCCATTTTCGCCAACCAATCCACAGGGACTTTACCCGAATTGAGGATGGGGCAAAATGACTGGATTATTCTGGCCTCTATTCCCTTATTACTATTAATCATTGGCACTTTGACAGCACGGCAGACTGTCTATCGCGTCTTAAACGAAATGCCTTAAAACACATAGAGAATGTTGAACATCGTCCGTAAATTCCTGATGATCCTGATCGTTACCATCGGCATTCCTGTCTTGCTGTGGGGGACGGGTTTTATCGTGTTTACCGCCGCCATTTATTACATGGGCGAACCGCACCAGCCTGATAAAATCGATGGTGCCATCGTCCTGACCGGAGGAACTAACCGCGTCAGCAAGGGATTAGACCTGCTGGCCGACGGCCGCATTTCCCATTTATTGGTCAGTGGCGTTCATAAGGATGTGGACATACGCGACATCATGACCGTATGGGGCAAAAAAGACAATGTGCCGCCCTGCTGCATTACATTGGGCCGCGAAGCCGGAAACACCATCGGCAATGCGCAGGAAGCCCGCAAATGGATTGACCATGAAAAACTGCAAAAAGTTTATATCATCACTGCCAATTACCACATGCCGCGCGCATTACTGGAATTCAACCACCAGATTCCAGGCATCAAAATCATTCCCTTTCCCGTCCAACCGGAAAATTTCGATCCGCGGCAATATATATTCTGGCGAACCGATTTCGTCGAATATCATAAAATGCTGCTGACGATCTATCGCATCCTTGTCTATCCCGACGAAACAAATGCTTTGCCGGAATCTTTGAATGATGCTCTTCGCAAATAAGTAACAGAAATAGAAACAATGATCCTTTTTATCCGCCAGATTTTATTCAACATTGCCTTTTACGGCGTGACCACCCTGTTCTGCATCGTGCTGACGCCCGCCATGTTGCTCCCCCGCCCGATTTTTATCATCGGCCTCAACAGCTATTTCAAATCGGTACATCTGGTCGAAAAATATATTCTGGGGCTGGATTTCGAAATCCGTGGCAAAGAGCATATCCCCGCGGCAGGCAGTTTTATCGTCGCCGCCAAACATTATTCGGCCTATGAAACGATGAAACTTCATCTCCTTTTTTATGACCCCGCGATCATCATGAAAAAAGAATTGAGCCATATTCCGTTATGGGGGTGGCTCGCCATGAAAGCAAAGATGATTTTTATCGACCGTGGATCACGCGAAATCGCATTGGCGTCCATCGTGTCCGGTGCCAAACGCGTTGAGGCCGAAGGCCGCCCATTGGTCATTTTCCCGCAAGGAACCCGCGTGGCGCTTGATGACACACCTGACCGCAAACCATATAAAGGCGGCATAATTCGTATGTACGAAGCCACTAACCAGCCGATTTTACCCTTGGCCATGAACTCCGGAATTTACTGGAAAAAAAATGCCTTTTTCAAATATCCGGGAAAAGTCATTTTCGAATTTCTACCCGCCATTCCATCCGGCCTGAAAGGGGCCGATGCCTTAATGCAATTGCAAACGGCCCTTGAAGCAAAATCAAATGAACTGGTTGCAATCGGCCTGAAAGATCAAAAATCATGACAGCACCGAAATTCAAAAAATTTATCACCGGCCTTCTCCTGACATGCAGTGCCTTTATACTGGTCGTGTTCACTATTTATTCGATGGCATGGTACACATTTACCAAACGGGCCGAAATTTATCTGGATGCGCTATGGTCAGACAAAGCTGATTTTACCATCAGCGGCGAATGCCCCCGCTTAAGGGGATATCCCTTTGTGCCGACCTCCACGTTCTCCGGTGAGGTGGAGCATCTAGCATCGGGAACAAAAATCGTGACTCCGCAATTGATCTTCTCGGGATTTCCGGCCCCGCAGCAAACCCTGACATTGAACGCCCCGCAAGGAATCCGGATTGCCAGCAATTTTTTAGAGCGGGAACTGAATTTTGATTACGCCTATTTACAATTCAAATCCCCCACCCTTCCGGCCAGCAATTCCTATGAAGATATCTCTGCATGGCAAAAGAAAGGGCGAACATTTATCATTGAACAAATTATTTTAAAATCCGGAAAAATTTATGCGCGCGGCGAAGGGACTTTGTCACTGGATGACAATTTGCAACTCAGTGGCAATATTACCGCCCGCGTTGTCGGCATGGATGTTTTGTTTGATGATCTGGCCGCAGAAAAAGGTGAAAGAACCATCGCCATCGCACGAAATTTTTTCAATATGATGAGTCAGGTTGATGAAAAAACAGGCGAAAAATATTTTGAAACCAGTTTGAAAATTCAAAATCGCGGCCTCTATTTTGGCCCGATGCGCATTTCCGGACTGCCTGAAATCAAGTGGAAACAGGCGCAGCCACAGGCCTTGCCCGCACAATAATGCGTGAATCCGCGGGGATAGCGGTGCCTGAATAGACCTGTTTACTGACCTCCACCATATGGACTCCGCCAATGGCAGGAACGATATAGGGCATAACGGTTTCGAAATATTCAAAAGTACGGCGCACAACATTCCATCTGAATGGCGGCACATATAACGCCGTACAGGATTGTTCATAGACGAACAAATTATCACGCAATAATGATTTCAATTGGTCGGCAGAATATGGCGTACCATGACCGAAAGGCGCCCATTCTGCGCGCGCCCACATCCCACGACGGTTTGGTGCCAAGACAATCAAACGTCCGTTGCTTTTGAGGATGCGAAAAATTTCCTGTAAATTCGATTTGGGCAGCT
Source organism: Rhodospirillaceae bacterium (assembly GCA_003452275.1). Lineage (GTDB taxonomy): Bacteria > Pseudomonadota > Alphaproteobacteria > Micavibrionales > Micavibrionaceae > UBA1573. Next base: position 9,191 of record DMIT01000213.1, read on the forward strand.
CGGCAAATTCCAGTGAGTGGATCAAGATCACACGGTCAATGGAATTTGTTTCAATCGGCAATTCCGTTTCTTCGGCCAGTACACTTAAATTCCGCCCATTCGCGGGCCATGGATAACTGCCTTGTTCGGCAGGATTCACGCAAATGCAACGCTCTGCCTCCTCTGCAAACATATCCAGATAAGGTTGCGTATAGCCGATACCAACGACGCGCAAATCTTTGACATTGTCCCAATAACCGCGAATTTTCCGGCGCAACACATGTTTTACGACTCCGCCCATCGGCGAATTATAAAAATCTTTAAAATCGTAGATCGAGTGATACATGTCGTGAATATAACAGATTTATACAGATATTACAGCAGGGCTTCCAATTGCGGAATAAGAGGCTTATCTGCCTCCGGCATGTCTAATCCATATAATTCCTGAACCGTTACCCATTTGAGGTTCTGGCCCTCTTTTGGTGTTGGATCGCCGTTCCAGACACGGATGGCAAATAACGGCATGACCAGATGAAAGTCAGGGTAATTATGCGATGCGAATCCCACAGGCCACATACCGCAAGGACGGGTTTCGATCCCCAATTCTTCGCGCAGTTCGCGCATCAGGGCATATTCGGGAATCTCGCCCGCTTCGATCTTCCCTCCCGGAAATTCCCACAAACCTGCCATGGCTTTTCCCGCAGGCCGCTGCGCCACCAGAACGCGTTTTTTACGATCCACCAGCACCGCCGCAACCACATAAACAATTTTCTTGGTTGGCATATCAGGCGGTGGCGCGGCGAGGGCTTCGGCACAACTGAGTTTCATAACGGGCTCCTTTTCTGATCAAATGGAAAATGTCCATATACCAAACGCAATTGAGCCGATGAAGCATCACGGAAGATATAAGGGTCTTTAAAATGTCTATGAGCGTCCATCGCCTCTTCTCCGGTGATGATTTGCGGATCAAAAGTCAAAATATGCGCATCCGGTGAAAGACCGACATTCTGAGGTTCTGCGTCACGATCAAATAATGTTTGGGGGTACGTCATATTGGCGGCATGTGCCAAATCGACAAAATCACTGTAAAAATGACTATAAAACAGGGACACATCGGGAAGTTTATTGAGCGGGACAAATTCATCGCAGATTTCAATTTTAATACCATCGAATGCGGCCCCTTCTATTGCATGATGAGGCTTGGCCACGGTCGGATGCACGGGGCGATCCCTTCTCGCCTCATGGGGGGCCTCAATGCGCAAAACACGACGTTCACCACTCGGTCGATGGGCGGTACGAAAAGCCATGGCACGTCCGCCATGGTCAAGGAATTGAAAATCATTATAACCCCATGCCGATAATGTCGCATCAATATGTTCTATGATGTCCTGACGTTCGTTTGTGAGCAGGTCATTCCATTTGCGGAACATCAAACAGTGAAGCAGATTTGGAAAATCTACTTGCTCTTTGCAGAGATGGTGAACAGATTGCGACCACACAGAAAAAACAGGTTGGGTTGCAGAGACGACCGCATCATTGACATGATATCTTTTGGAAGATCGGTCAAACACAAAAGACAATCGTGCCTGATCTTTCAACCAGTCAACTAAATTTGTGTATAAGACATTCGGAGCGTACATCATGCCTGCAGCCTAGCGGCTTTTTAGATTTTCTGCAAAATAAATCCCCGCTTCTCAAGCGGGGATTTATAAATCTTTAGAAGGAAAAGAGACAGCCTCTACTCGGCTTTTTTCTCTTCTGTTGGCGCTGGCGTTGCGGCAGGAACCTCTTTCGCAGCGTCATTTGCCGGAGCAGCTACAATCGGTTTGCCCTCGTAATCAAATTTTTCGATGGAAGCGGATTTTGTCCATGTCTCAACCAGCTTGTTCAAAATATCGCGACGCACCTGTCCTTCGACTTGCAATTTCACGTCTTCGAATTTCGGAGCCGGACGTTGGCGTTTGTCCAATGACTGGATAACGTGGAATCCGAACTGGGTTTTTACAGGGGTTTTGGTATATTCATTTGCTTTCAAGGCAAAAGCGGCGTCAGAGAATTCTTTCACCATATCGGTTTGCGCAAAATAACCGAGGTCTCCACCGGATGTCGCGTTTGATTTGTCTTTCGAAAATTCTTTCGCCAGATCTTCGAATTTCGCGCCACCGTTTAATTTGGTGATGATATCTTTGGCCTGAGCTTCGCTATCGACTAGGATATGGCGAGCATGAACCTCTTCAACTTTTGGCATTCCTTTAACGATGTCGTCATAGGTTTTTTTGACAAGGTCGGCAGAAAATTCTTTGTCGATGGCTTGTTCAGCATAGACGGCACGTACAATCTGTGTTTTTGCCAAAGCCAGACGTTTCACAACCACTGGATCACTATCCAGATTTGCGACAGCAGCTTTTTCATCGACGATTTTGCCACTGATGAATTGGTCAAGAGCCAGTGGGAAAAGCTCTTTCGGATCAGCTTGTTGCATTTGCGGTGGCAAAGACTTGATATAATCAAGAACTTCTGTCCGATAAACCGGTTTACCATCCACTTTTGCAACGACAGGATCATCTGCGCCATGCACAACTTCGGCGGCGGCAGGTTCGATTTTAGCTGGCTCGGCGGATTGAGCAGTCTCGATTGCCGGAGCAGACGGAGCTTCCGCTTTCGGGCCCATATAGTTGAATACGCCGTATCCAACGCCGGCACCGACCAAAAGTGCCAGTGCAATTGCAGTAAAAGTCTTCATTCTCAAACCTCGCTTTTAAATATTAGGGAAATACATTTCGTCCTGTGGTTATTTGTACATAGCTTTCCCGCAAGCGCAAGAGGAAAGATATTGCAGATATCGTGTTATTTCTTTCTTTTTCCCGTCGACCTTAGATTGACGAGTTGCATGATAAGCCTTATATCAGAGGGCATTACGAAAAGGATTTGATTCACTATGCTCTTGAACTTTGCAACTAAGATTTTTGGCTCCAGCAACGAACGCGTTATTAAAAATATGCGTACAAAAGTTGAAGAGATCAACGCGCTGGAAACAACCATCTCGCCCTTGAGCGACGATGCCCTCAAAGCCAAGACACAGGAATTCCAATCCCGTCTGGCAGAGGGTGCAACATTGGACTCCATCCTGCCCGAAGCGTTTGCCGTTGTGCGCGAAGCATCTAAACGCGTTTTCGGAATGCGCCATTTCGATGTGCAGATGATTGGCGGTCTCACGCTTCATCAGGGCAAAATCGCCGAAATGCGGACGGGTGAAGGTAAAACATTGATGGCGACATTGCCTGTCTATCTGAACGCCTTGTCCGGCAAAGGGGTTCACGTTGTGACCGTGAACGATTATCTGGCGAAACGCGACTCCGAATGGATGGGAAAACTTTATAACTGGCTGGGCCTGTCGGTCGGGTGCATCGTGTCCAACATGCCTGACCAAACCCGTCAGGATGCATATGCCGCAGATATTACATACGGCACCAATAACGAATTCGGGTTCGATTATTTGCGCGA